>JADCGM010000099.1 GCA_020249025.1 Alphaproteobacteria bacterium | reverse complement strand
TCGAGCGACAGCTTGCCCTGCGCCACCGCCGGGCCGTAGGCGAGACCCATCACCGATTTGGCCATCGACGCCGGCTCGGGGCGGCTGTCGGCGGTCGCGCCGTTCCAGTAGCGCTCGACGCGCAGCGCCCCGCCCTGCCAGATCAGCAGCGCGAACGGCTTGCCCGCCTCGACCATGGCGACCGCCTCGGCGAAATCGATGCCCTTCAGCGGCTTGACCGCCGGGTCCTTCGGCTTGGCGACGCCCGCGACACGCTCCAGCGGCGTCCACATCGGCGCCGACGCCGCATCGGCTGGCAGCGGCGGCGGGGCCGGCTGCGCGACGAGCGGTGCCGCAGCAAGCGCCGCGCCCAGGATCAACGTGCGAAACAGATGCGCCATCGCGGCCCTCCACCAGCAACCAACCCGGTCAGCGTGGCCGCAGCCAAGCCGCGCGCCCCAGTGCGGGCGCAGCTTTGTCCGTCAGGCGGCGAGCGCGACCTCGTACTGCGCCTCGGTCTTGGCGCGGACCTCATCGGCGGTGACGCCCGGCGCCAGCTCGATCAGCCGGAACGCCTCGCCCTTCGCGGGCCGCGCGAACACGCACAGCTCGGTGACGATCATGTCGACCACGCCCTTGCCGGTCAGCGGCAGCGTGCAGGCGCGCTTGAACTTCGCCTCGCCAGCCTTGGAGGTGTGCTCCATCAGCACGATGATGCGCTTGACGCCGGCGACGAGGTCCATTGCCCCGCCCATGCCCTTCACCATCTTGCCCGGGATCATCCAGTTGGCGAGGTCGCCATTCTCCGCGACCTCCATCGCGCCGAGGATCGACAGGTCGATGTGGCCGCCGCGGATCATCCCGAAGCTGTCCGCCGAGGAGAAATAGCTCGACCGGCGCAGCTCGGTGATCGTCTGCTTTCCGGCGTTGACGAGATCGGGGTCGATCTCGTCCTCATAGGGGAACGGCCCCATGCCGAGCATGCCGTTCTCGCTCTGGAGCGTGATGTCGATGCCGGGCGCGACATGGTTCGCCACCAGCGTCGGCATGCCGATGCCGAGGTTTACGTAGAAGCCGTCCTTCAGTTCGGCGGCGGCGCGCGCCGCCTGCTCGTCGCGGGTCCAGGCCATCATGCGTTCTCCCGCTGGCGGACGGTGCGCTGCTCGATGCGCTTCTCGTAATCACGGCCGACGATGAGGCGCTGCACGAAGATGCCCGGCGTGTGGATGTGGTCGGGATCGAGGCTGCCGGCTTCGACGAGCTCCTCGACCTCGGCGACGGTGACCTTGCCCGCGGTCGCCATCATCGGGTTGAAGTTACGCGCGGTCTTGCGGAACACGAGGTTGCCGTAGGGGTCGGCCTTCCACGCCTTCACGATGGAGAGGTCGGCGACGAGGCCGGTCTCCATGATGTAGGTCTCCCCGTTGAAGTCCTTGTGCTCCTTGCCTTCCGCCACCAGCGTCCCGACGCCGGTCTTGGTGTAGAAGCCCGGGATGCCCGCGCCGCCGGCGCGGATGCGCTCGGCGAGCGTGCCCTGCGGATTGAACTCGAGCTGGAGCTCGCCCGACAGATACTGCCGCTCGAACTCCTTGTTCTCGCCGACGTAGGACGAGACCATCTTGGCGATCTGTCGCGTCTTCAGCAGCAGGCCGAGCCCGAAATCGTCGACGCCGGCGTTGTTCGAGATGACCGTCAGGCCCTTCACGCCCGAATCGCGGATCGCCGCGATAAGGTTCTCGGGGATCCCGCAGAGCCCGAAGCCGCCCGACATCACAGTCATGCCGTCGAACAGCAGCCCGTCGAGCGCGGTGGCCGCATCGGCATAGATCTTGTTCGCCATGGCCCTGCCCTCTAGCGGCGCGGCCCCGCCTTGGCTAGGTCGCTGCAATGCAGCATCCGATTTTGTACGTGGCCCGCCACGCCGAGACCGTCTTCAACCGCGGCGCGCGGATGCAGGGCATTACGGCGCACACCCCGCTGACGCTCGAAGGCTGCCGTCAGGCCGATGCAATGGGCGCAGCGCTGGCCGCGCATCTCAGCCCGACGCCGCGACTCGACATCTGGGCGTCGCCCTCGGGCCGGACCCTGCAGACCGCTGCCGTCGTCGCCGATCATCTCGGACTCGACTATTTCGAGATCCGGCAGGACCCGCGCCTCGTCGAGATCGGCGTCGGCGACTGGGAGGGGCGAACCTACGCCAGCATCGTCGCCGAGCTGGGGCCGATCGTCGATCCGGGGCGGGGTCTGTTCAGCCGCCGCGCGCCGGGGGGCGGCGAATGGTATCCCGAGATCGCCGCACGGCTGCGCGCGTGGCTCGCCGATCTCGATCCGCGGATGCCCGCCATCGTCATCACCCATGGCATCACCTCGCGGGTGCTGCGCGGGATGCTCGTCGGCGGGACGCCGTTCGAACCCGGCTGCGTGCCGCTGGCCGATGGCGCGCCGCAGGGCACCGTCTTCCGCATCGAAAACGGCCGCGAGGAGCCGATCCATGTCGGCTCCGGCGCCGCGGTGATGAGCAAGGGCTTCTAGACACACGAAAAGGGCGGCGGACCGAAGTCCGCCGCCCCTTTGGTCGTTCAGCCGAAGCTTACGAGTTCGACGCGTCGAGCTTGGTCGAAGCGTTCTCGAAGCTGCCCTGGACCGAGCCGCCGAGGGTGGTCATCGCGCCGATGGCGCCGACGGCGACGAGAGCCGCGATCAGGCCGTACTCGATGGCGGTGGCGCCCTTCTCGTTCTTGAAGATCTTCTTGAGCATCTGAGTTCTCCTGCTTGCGAAGTTTTGCAGTACCGGACCTTGTTTTGCCCCTGGCCCGGTCTGCCGGGTCAGTGATTCGGGTTCTAGGCCACGTCCCTTTAAAAATGTTTAACGCGATTCACGTCGTGGAAATGAATATTGCTGATCGTTACTGGACCACCGCCGAGACACGCGTGCTGTTGCGGTCCCAGATGCCGGTGTTGAGATTGCCGAGCTGACTGACGACGCCGACCGCGGCGATGCTGAGGACTGCGACGATCACGGCATATTCGATCGCCGTTGCGCCACGGGCGCATCGTTTCAGGGCCGGCAACTTGCGAATCATCGCGCTCGTCCTCGCGTGGTCTTCCACCCTGCGAGGCTATGACCTGCGGGTTAAGGAAGCCGGAGGGACGAAGGTAAATGCCCCGCTAGGGACGAATCAGGGGAGCTGCGGGCATTCGGCCGATTCGCCCGAGGCCGCCTTCATGCAGCCCGACGCCCCGCCGAACGAGGTGCGCAGCGAGCCGCCGAGGCTGGAATAGGCACCGATCGAGGCCACCACCACGAGCGCGCCGATGAGGCCGTACTCGACCGTGGTCGCCCCGGCCGTGTCCCCCTTCAGCATCCGCAGCGGCCTCCGCATTCTTGCGCCCTTCCCCGAAAACCACGGGAAATCTCGCGCGACACGGTTAAGAAAGACCAAATGACCGATCCCTGCCCCTCGCCGCCGGTTCGCGCCGGCCTGCCCATCGTCCTTGTCTCGGCGGCCGCGCTCGTCGACCGCGACGGGCGAATCCTTGTCGCCCAGCGCCCGGCCGGGAAGCATCTCGCCGGCACCTGGGAGTTTCCGGGCGGCAAGGTCGAGCCGGGCGAGCCGCCCGAATCGGCGCTCGTGCGCGAGCTTCAGGAAGAGCTCGGCATCGACACGCATGAAAGCTGCCTCGCCCCCTGCGGCTTTGCCAGCCACAGCTATGAGGGCTTCCACCTCGTCCTGCTGCTGTTCGCGATCCGGAAATGGACGGGAACGCCGGTGGGGCGCGATGGCCAGGCGGTGAAGTGGGTGCGCCCGCCGGAGCTGTTCTCGCTCGACATGCCCCCGGCCGACCGACCGCTCCTCGGGCTAATTCAGGCGGTTCTTTAGCGCGTCGGCGAGACTCGCGGTCGCCGAGCCCGGCCGCAGCGGCTTCGGCTGCCCCGGGCCGGGAGCCCAGCCGCTCAAATGGATCACCTGCACGCGCACCGGGATGCGTCCGTCCGGATCGGCGCGCGCTGCGAATCGCTCGGCGGCCGCCATCAGGACGTCGCGCCGGAGCGGCTGGCGGCCGCCGAGGATGTTGGTCTCCCCCATCCCCCGCAGCTCGGCCATCGCCGCGAACAGCGAATCGTAGCGGATCGTCAGCGTGTCGATGTCGACGACCGGCATCGCGAAGCCCGCGCGTTGCAACAGCCCGCCCGCAGCCGCCACATCGACCATCGGCAGCACCCGCGCCGCCGCCCCCCCGCGCAGCGCCGCCTCGGCTTCGAGAAACGCGCGCCGAATCTCGGCGAGCGATTCGCCGCCGACGAAGCTCGCCAGAAACAGCCCGTCCGGCCGCAGCGCCCGGCGGATCTGGATCAGCGCGCCGGGCAGATCGTTGACCGCGTGCAGCGCTCCCGCCGACACCACGAGATCGAAGCTCGCATTGGCGAACGGCAGCCGGTCCTCGTCGCAGACCACCCCGCCCGCGACTTGCGCGAACGCCGCGCCCGCATCCGCGAAGGTGCAGTCCGCCACCCCCAGCCGCCGCCCCAGCCGCCCGTCATGACAGCCGAGATCGAGCGCCGCCTCGAACCGCCGCGCCACGTCGCCCAGCCGCTCGACGATCTCGTCGGCCATCGCATCCTTCAGGAAGGCGTGCCGCGCATAGCCCGCCGCCGCCCGTGCGCGGTGGCGCTGGCGGGCAAAACGATCAAAGGGCTCGGCGTCGGACATGGGCGGGGCGCTTAGCCGATCCGGCTTCGCAGCGGGAGGGGGCGCGCACCTACGCCGCCCGCCGCACCCGCTTCGCCCCGCGCGCGATCTCCTTCTTCAGGTCGGCGACGTACACATCGAAATCGACCTGAATCGTATGCCGCTGGCTGCGGTAGTAATGGCCTGCGTGCATCGCCTCGTCCTCGGCGATGGTGCGCCGCATCTCGTCGGGCGGCGGCAGCGCATAGTCCCCAGCCAGCCACGCCGCGAGCAGCTTCGACTGCTGCTCGGCGAAGTTCACCAGCGTCGGCAGCGGCTGTGCCAGCCCCATGAACCAGAGGTTCGGCCGCTCCGGCTGCACCATCCGCTTGAACAGCGGCAGCGCATTGTTCTCGACCGGCGCGTCGGCGTGGTCCAGGAACGGGAAATCGAGCCGGTAGCCGGTCGCGTAAACGATGGCGTCGACCATCTCGACCGACCCGTCGTCGAAGCGCACCTTGTCGCCCATCAGCTCGGCGATGTTGGGCTTCATCCTGATGTCGCCGCAGCCCGCGCGCGTCAGGAATTCGCCGGAGACGGTCGGATGCGCCTCCAGCGGCTTGTGATCGGGCTCGGGCAGCCCGTAGCTCGACATCGAGCCGACCGAGCGCCGCACCGCCCACGCCGCGAGCCGCCGCTTCATCCAGCCCGGCATCCAGCTGGGAAGCGGCGTCTTGTCGGACGGCTGGCCGCCGAAATACTTGGGCAGCACCCACACCCCGCGCCGCGCCGCGACGAACAGCTTCGCCGCGATCGGCCGTTGCGCCAGTTCCGACGCGATATCGACCGCCGAATTGCCCAGCCCCACGACGACGACGCGCTTGCCGACCATGTCCACCGGCTCGAACGGCGTCCGGTACTGGTGCGAATGGATCTGCGGCCCGTCGAAATGCCCCGGATAGCTCGGCCAGTTCGGCGACCAATGATGGCCGTTGGCGACAACGACGGTGTCGTAGCGCTTCACCTCGCCCGTCGACAGCCGGACGTCCCACGCCCCGTCGGCGCGGCGCGCGCAATGTTCGACAGCGGTGTTGAAGCGGATGCGCTCGCGCAGGCCGAAATGGTCGACGTAATCGTTGAAATAGCGATCAATCAGCGAATGGTGCGGAAAGTCCGGCCAACCGGCCGGCACCGGATAGTCCTCGAACGCCAGCCGCCATTTCGAGGTGTCGATGTGGAGCGACTGGTAGCAGGCGCTCATCCCGTTGGGATTGCCATAGGCCCAGTTGCCGCCGACCCGGTCCGACATCTCGTAGATGTCGAACGGCAGCCCGCGATCCTGCAGTCGCTTCGCGGTGGTGAAGCCCGAGCACCCCGCCCCGATGATGCACGTCGTCATGGCGCAGAAGGCTCGCCGTAGCCGCCGCCTACGTCAACCGCAGAGACCCGCCTCCCCTCCCTTCAGGGAGGGGCCGCGAGCGGGCGACGGGGCGAGGTTCGACGCCCTTACAGTGCCGTCGGCGCGGCCGGCACAGGCAGCGCCGGCGGCATCGCCGGCTCCGGCGCGAACACTTCGCCTTCCAGCCGGTCGAGCGTCGCCACGGCCGCCGCATGCTTGCGCGCCTTCGACAGCCAGTCGAGCGTGACCGCACGCGAGGCCGGCAGCCGCTCGACGATGGCGATGGCCCCGGCGAGATCGCCCGCCTCCAGCCGCCGCTGCGCGATCAGCAGCCGCGACGCCGGATCGGACGGGGCCGGCGCATCGGCGCGGCGCAGCTGCACGAGCGAGGAGGCCTGCGCCTTCAGCCGCTGCCACCAGCCTTCGCCCGCCGCGTCCGCCGCGCTGCCCTCGATCGTCGGCCGGAGCCGCGCGAATTCGGCGCGCAACTGGGCGACGGTCGCCGGCTGGCGCGCCGCTGCGACGATGGTGTCGATGTCCGCCGCCCGCTCGGGCAGCCGCGATCGCAGCGCCGGCTCCAGCGCGCCGAGCGGCTGCGCGGTCTCGATGGCGCGCCGAGCCGCGGCTAGCAGCAGGATCGCCTGCGCTTGCTGCGCGCCCTCCGCCGCGCCGGTCGCCACCGTGTCGATCTTGCGCGCCGATTCGTCGACGCGGACCTGAAGCCCGCCGACCGCGCCCGCCAGCGCGTCGATGCGCCCACTCGCCGTCGCCTGCGCCTGCGCCACCGCCTCGACCCGGGTCTCGACCCGCGCCAGCCGCTCGCCCGGCGTTCCGGCCGGAACCGCAGCCAGCGGCGCGGTTGCCGGCGCGGTGCCGCCACCGCGCGCCTCCAGCGCCTCGACCCGCGCCCGCAGCGCCGCGATCTCCTGCCCCTGCGCCGCGATCTGCGCGCCGGCCGGATCGACCGCGCTTCCCGGCAGCTGCGACCGCACCGTCGCCTCGAACCACGGGCTCGCGATCATGCCGAGCGCAAACACCGCCAGCACCGCCGCGACGAGCCACGGCCAGGACGAGCGTCGTGCAGGCGCGGCCGGCGGCGGCGCGACCGGGCTGCCGCTGACGGGGCCATAGGTCGGGCGTTCGGAAATGGGCGGTTCGTCGATCATCGGGCGGGCCTTTCGCCCGGCTTGTCGCACGCCGGACCGCTCCCCGCCAAGCCTGCGGCCGCGAGCAGCGCCGCCGTGTCCGGCGCGGCCGCCGCCACCCCCACCCGCCAGCCGGCCCCCGCCGCCGCCAGCACCTTGGCGCTGAGCGCTGCGATCCCGAGCCGCGCCCGCGGCCAGCCGCCCGCATCGTGCAGCGCCGAGAAATGCGCCGCGCTGCGCGAGGAGAACAGCAGCACCCAGTCGATGGTCCCCGCCGCCAGCGCATCGGTCGCCGCTTCGGTCAGCGGCGCCAGCCGCGCCGCATAGAGCGTCGCGATGTCCACCCGCAGCCCGTCGGGAACCGGCAGATCCGTGCGGTCCTCGCCCGCCAGATGGAGCAGCATCCGCCGCCCGTCGGCCGCCGCCGCCGCCAGCGCCGCTGCCCCGTCCTGCGCCCCCGTGTGAACGACGGATAACCCCGCCGCCCGCGCCGCCGCGGCGGTGCGCTCGCCGACCGTGTAGAGCGGCGCGCCCGCCAGCGCGCGCAGCCCGTCGCCGCCGAGCAGCGCCGCCTGCGGGCTCGTCATCAGCAGCGCATCGGGCGGAGCCGCCGGCGGCGTCCACGCCACCGCGACCGTTTCCATCAACGGCGCGACCAGCGCCTCATGTCCCGCCGCCCGCAGCGCCGCCGCCGTTTCGTCGGCGAGCGGTTGCGGCCGGGTGACAAGGACTCGCGCCATTCTCAGGCGGTGAACATCGCCTTGAGCGCGGGCGACGCCGCGCCGAGCAGCTCGGCGGCGAGGTCGCGGGCCGCGGCCTGCCCGTCGGCGATCGCGCAACGGCGCTCGCCCGACCGGCATTCGGAGCCGTCGGGCAGCAGGATTTCGGCGCGCAGCCGCAGCGACCCGCCGTCGAGTTCGGCCAGCGCCGCCAGCGGCGTGTGGCAGGTGCCCCCGAGCGCGGCGAGCAGCGCGCGCTCGACATGCACGGCGGTCGACGTCGGGGTGTGGTCGATGGCGGCGAGGAGCGCGCGGGTGTCCGCCGCCGCCGCCCGCGTCTCAATGCCGACCGCGCCCTGCGCCGGGGCGGGCAGCATCTCGTCGATGGGAACGGCCGACCCGACGTCGGCGCGGCCCAGCCGGTCGAGCCCGGCCGCCGCCAGCATCGTCGCCTCGGCCTCGCCTGCCGCCAGCTTCGCCAGCCGCGTGTCGACATTGCCGCGGAACGGCACGATCGCGAGGTCGGGGCGGATCGCCCGCGCCTGCGCCGCGCGCCGCGGGCTCGACGTGCCGAGCCGCGCGTTCTTCGGCAGCGACCCGATTGAGCCCGCCTCCGGCGCCACGATCCGGTCGCGCACATCGGCGCGCGGCAGCATCGCCGCCAGCACCAGCGATTCGGGCCGCCACGTCTCGACGTCCTTCATCGAATGGACCGCGAAGTCGATGCGCCCGTCGTGGAGTGCCGCCTCCAGCTCCTTCGTCCACAGCGCTTTGCCGCCGATCTCGGCGAGCGGCCGGTCCTGAACCTTGTCGCCGGTGGTCTTGATGACGACGATCTCGATCTCGTCCCGGTGCCAGCCGTGCGCCGCGCAGAGCGCCGCCGCCGTCATGTTCGCCTGCGCCAACGCCAGCGGCGAACCGCGCGTGCCCAATCGGAGCCTGATGTCCATCCCGGCAGCTTATGCTAGGCGCGGCGCAGGCTTACAAGGACGGCCATGACCGATAGACCCCTTGCCGCGCTGGCGGCGCGCCTCATGCAGGTGTCCGATCTCTACGCCGAGCGCCACGGCATCGACCGAAGCGGCGACTGGCCCATGCTGAAGCTCGCCGAGGAGGTCGGGGAGATGACACAGGCGTGGCTGCGCCGCGATGGCCGCGCCCGAGGCGCCGCCGACGACCCGCAAGCCGCCCTCGCCGAGGAAGCCGCCGACGTGCTCGCCACCGTGCTTCTCATCGCGCATGCGCAGGGGATCGACCTCGACGCCGCCATCGACGCCAAATGGTTCGCCCACCTCGCACCCGTGACGAACCGTTGACGCTCGTCCTCGGCCTCGAATCCTCCTGCGACGAAACCGCGGTGGCGCTGGTGCGCGCCGACCGCACCATCGTCGCTCGCCATGTCGCGAGCCAGGACGCCGACCACCGTCCCTATGGCGGCGTCGTCCCCGAGATCGCCGCGCGGGCGCACGTCGAGGTGCTGAGCCCGATGGTGGCGCGCACGCTCGAGGAGGCCGGCGTCGGCCTCGCCGAGATCGACGCCATCGCCGCGACCGCCGGGCCGGGCCTCATCGGCGGCGTGATGATCGGGCTCGTGACGGCCAAGGCGCTGGCGCTTGCCGCGAGCAAGCCGCTGATCGCGGTCAACCATCTCGAAGGCCATGCCTTGAGCCCGCGCCTCGTCGCGCCCGATCTCGCCTTTCCCTATCTCCTGCTTCTGGTCTCGGGCGGCCATTGCCAGCTGCTCGCGGTCGAGGGCGTCGGGCGCTACCGCCGGCTGGCGACGACCATCGACGACGCCGCCGGCGAAGCCTTTGACAAGGTCGCCAAGATCCTCGGCCTCGGCTTTCCGGGCGGCCCGGCCGTCGAGCGCGCCGCAGCCGCCGGCAACCCGCGCGCGGTCAAGCTCCCACGCCCGCTCGTCGGGTCGGGCGAGCCGCACTTCTCCTTCGCCGGGCTGAAGACCGCGGTGCTGCGCGCGTCCCAGGCCGACGCCGCCCCCGTCCCCGATCTCGCCGCGAGCTTCCAGCAGGCGGTCGTCGACTGTCTCGCCGACCGCACCCGCCTCGCCCTCGAGGCCATGCCGGAAGCGACCGCGCTCGTCGTCGCCGGCGGAGTCGCTGCCAACGGCGCGATCCGCGGGGCGCTCCAGACGCTCGCCGACACGCACGGCCTGCCCTTCGTCGCCCCGCCGCAATGGCTGTGCACCGACAATGCCGCGATGATCGCCTGGGCGGGGGCGGAACGCCTCGCGCTCGGCCTCACCGACGGCCTCGACGCCCCGGCGCGCGCCCGCTGGCCCCTCGATCCCGACGCCGCCCCGGCGCGCGGCGCGGGCGTCAAGGCCTGAGCGCCAACGCCCTTTCCGTTCCCGTCCCGTTCGCGTAGGGTCCGCGCCCATGATCCTCTTGGGCCTCGATCCCGGTTTGCAGACGACCGGCTGGGGGGTGATCGAGGCGCATGGCAACCGCCTGCGCCACATCGCCAACGGCAGCGTGCGCTCGAAGCCCTCCGATCCGCTCGCCCAGCGTCTCGCCCAGCTCTACGATGCGCTCGAAGCCGTCATCGCCGCGCATCGCCCCGATGCCGCCGCGGTCGAGGAGACCTTCGTCAACGCCAATCCGCAGTCG
Source organism: Alphaproteobacteria bacterium (assembly GCA_020249025.1). Lineage (GTDB taxonomy): Bacteria > Pseudomonadota > Alphaproteobacteria > Sphingomonadales > Sphingomonadaceae > JADCGM01. The sequence continues at coordinate 1,366 of JADCGM010000099.1, read as the reverse complement.
ACGCTGAAGCTCGGGCAGGCGCGCGGTGCGGTCCTGCTCTGCGCCGCCCGCTGCGGCCTGCCCGTCGCCGAATACGCCCCCTCCTACGTCAAGAAGGCGGTGGTCGGCACCGGCGGGGCTGACAAGGCGCAGATCCATGCGATGGTGAAGCGGCTGCTGCCCGGCGCGGTCGTCACCGGGCCGGACGCCGCCGATGCGCTGGCGGTCGCCGTCACCCACGCCCATATCCTCAACACATCCAGAGCCTTGGAGAAAACGAAGCTGTGATCGCCCGGCTCACCGGCCTGCTCGCCGCGACCGCGCTCGACAGCGCCGTCATCGACGTCAACGGCGTCGGCTATCTCATCTCCGCCTCGTCGCGGACGCTGACCGGCCTCGGCCCGCTCGGCTCGACCGTCGTCGTCCATGTCGAGACGCATGTCCGCGAGGACGCGATCCAGCTCTACGGCTTCACCAGCGAGGACGAGCGCGACTGGTTCCGCCTGCTCCAGACGGTGCAGGGCGTCGGCGGCCGCGTCGCGCTGGCCATCCTCTCGGTGCTGACGCCCGCCGAACTCCAGTCGGCGATCGCGATGGGCGACAGCCGCAGCGTCACCCGCGCCAACGGCGTCGGCGCCAAGCTCGCCGCCCGCATCGTCAACGAACTCGCCGACAAGGCCGGCGCGCTGCCGACCGGCGGCAGCGCTCCCTCGCCCGTCTTCGCCGCCGCGACGACGGCCGCCCGCAGCAACGCCAAGGACGCGCTCTCCGCGCTCGCCAACCTCGGCTTCAAGCCCGCCGAAGCCAACCGCGCCGTCGCCGAGGCGCAGGCCGAACTGGGCGAGGATGCGGCGGTGGGCGACCTCGTCCGCGTGGCGCTGAAGAAGAGCGCGCGATGACCGACGACAGCGACCGCATGGTCACCGCCGCGCGGCGGCCCGAGGATATCGACGCGGCATTGCGGCCGAAGTCGCTCGACGAGTTCGTCGGGCAGCAGGCGGCGCGCGAGAACCTGCGCGTGTTCATCGAAGCGGCGCGCCGCCGCGGAGAGGCGCTCGATCATGTGCTGTTTCATGGCCCGCCCGGGCTCGGCAAGACGACGCTCGCGCAGATCATGGCGCGCGAGCTCGGCGTCGGCTTTCGTGCGACCTCCGGCCCGGTCATCGCCAAGGCCGGCGACCTCGCCGCGCTCCTGACCAATCTCGAGCCCAACGACGTCCTGTTCATCGACGAGATCCACCGTCTCAACCCCGCGGTCGAGGAGGTGCTCTACCCGGCGATGGAGGATCGCGCGCTCGATCTCATGATCGGCGAGGGGCCGTCGGCGCGCTCGGTGCGGATCGATCTGCCGCCCTTCACCCTCGTCGGCGCGACGACCCGCGCCGGC
>JADCGM010000098.1 GCA_020249025.1 Alphaproteobacteria bacterium | reverse complement strand
CTCTTCCGATCTCCCAGTCCGGCGGCTGTAGCGCCGGCTTCGCGAGCCCCTCCCACCACGGGTTGCCCTTCACCGACCCGGCGAGTCGCGCCGACGCCAGACCGCCCAGCAGGATCGCCGGACCGACGACCAGCCCCCAGCGGATCGCCGAGCGCCGCCGTGCGCCGGGAACCGGATCGATCGCCACCGCTTACTCCGCCGCCTGCGGCGCGCCGCCCTGAAGCTCGGCCTCGAGCTTGCGCGCCACGGCCTCGGGCGAACTCGTCCGCCGCGCCAGCCGGTTGTAGAACACCGGAATGACGAACAGCGTCAGCACGGTCGCAAGGCTGACGCCCCAGACGACGACCGTGCCGATCGAGGCGCGCGCAGCCGCGCCCGCCCCCGAGGCGATCATCAGCGGCACCGCGCCTGCAACCGTAGCGATCGAGGTCATGAGGATCGGGCGCAGACGGCGCTCGGCCGCCTCGATCACAGCCTCCTCGATGGCGCGGCCCTGATCGCGCAGCTGATTGGCGAACTCGACGATAAGGATGCCGTTCTTCGCCGCGAGCCCCACAAGCATGACGACGCCGATCTGACTGTAGATGTTGAGCGTCCCGCCCATCACCCACAGCCCGAGCACGCCGCCGCCGACCGCAAGCGGCACGGTCAGCACGATGACGGCGGGATGGATGAAGCTTTCGAACTGCGCCGCCAGCACGAGATAGACGACGATGATCGTCAGCAGGAAGACGATGTAAATCGAGGAGCCGGTCTGCTTCAGCGCCAGCGACTCGCCCTTGTAGCCGACCTGCGTGATCTCCGGGATCTTGGCGGCCTCGCCTTCGAGCCAGGTCAGCGCTTCGCCCAGCGTGTAGCCCGGCGCGAGGCTGCCCGAGATCGTGATGGCGCGCAGCTTGTTGTAGCGCCCGAGCTCGCCGGCATCGGCGTAGTTCCGGAGGCGGACGACGTTCGAGAGCGGGATTAGCTGCCCTGTCGTCGACGAACGCACATAGACGTTACTGAGATCGCCCGGCGTCACGCGGTCACCCGCCTCAGCCTGGAGGACGACATAATATTCCTCGCCGCGGTCGATGTAGGTCGTCGCGCGGCGCGACCCCATCATCGTCTCGAGCGTGGTGCCGATCTCGGTCACCGAGACGCCGAGGTCGCCGGCGCGCGCGGTGTCGATATCGATCAGCACCTGCGGCTTGGTTTCCTTGTAGTCGGCATCGAGGTCGACGATGCCGGGGTTCTCCTCGGCCGCGGCGAGCAGCCGGTCGCGGGCGCGGGCGAGGTTCTCGAAGGTGTCGCCGGCGATCACGAACTGGATCGGCTGGCGGCCGCCGCCGCGGCCGAGGCCCGAATCGACGCTGGCGTTGGTGCGCACGCCGGGAAGGCCGCGCAGCTCCTTGTTGATGTCCTCGATGATCTCGCGCGTGGTCCGTTCGCGCTCGTCCCACGGCTTCAGGAACACGGTGGCGCGGCCGCTGGAGAAGTCCTCGCTGGCCCCGAAGCTGCCGGGCGCACGCACGATGGCAGCGCGGATCTCGCCGTCGCCGAGGCGCTTTTCGAGGATGTCCTCGACGCCGTCCATGTAGCGGACCATCGTCTCGAAGCCGGTGCCGACGGGCGCCTGCGCCGAGATGTTGAAGCGGCCCATGTCCTCTTCGGGCGTCAGTTCCGAGGGCAGCGTCGAACCGAGGCCGAGGCCGACGAAGACGAACAGCAGCGCGCCGCCGCCGACGAGCCAGGGACGGTGCAGCACCTTCGGCAGCGTCCGGCGATACCAGGCGGCGAGCGACTCGAACCTGCGGTCGACCCACTGGGTGAAGCGGTTGTGGCCGCTCTCGCGCTTGAGCATCTTCGAGCAGAGCATCGGCGTCAGCGTCAGCGCGATGAAACCCGAAAAGGCGATGGCGCCGATCATCGCGGCGGCCAGTTCGCGGAACAGCATGCCGGTGTTGCCGGAGATGAACATGACCGGCAGGAACACTGCGCAGACGACGAGCGTGGTCGCGACGACCGCGAACGCCACCTGCCGCGTGCCCTGATAGGCGGCGACGAGCGGCGACTCGCCCTCTTCGATCCGGTGATAGACGTTCTCGAGAACGACGATGGCGTCGTCGACGACGAGCCCGATGGCGAGCACCAGCGCGAGCAGTGTCAGCAGGTTGATCGAATAGCCGAGCGCCCACAGCACGATGAACGTCGCGACCAAACAGATCGGGACCGTGATTGCCGGGATGAAGGTCGCCCGCCGCGATCCGAGGAAGGCGTAGATGACGAGCACCACGAGAATCGCAGCCTCGGCGAGCGTCTTCCAGACGTTGTTCACCGCCGCCTCGATGAACTGCGAGGAGTCGCCGCCGACGACGATCCGCATGTTTTTCGGAAGCGTCTTGGCGATGTCGTCGATCTCGGCCTTGGCCGCGCGCGCGACATCGAGCGTGTTGGCGCCGGACTGACGGACGATGCCCATGCCGATCGCATTGGCGCCGTTGAAGCGGAAGGAGGTGTAGGGGTTTTCCGCGCCCTGCTCGATGCGCGCGACATCGCCGAGGCGGACGAGGTAGCCGCCCTCGCCCCGCGAAATGACGAGCCCGGCGAAGTCCTTGGGCGTGCGGTAGGCGCGGTTGACGCGCACCGTGAGGTTCTGATCCCGCGACTCGACGCGGCCGGCCGGAAGCTCGACATTCTGGGTCTGCAGCGCCCGCACGACATCGCCGACGGTCAACCCGAGCGCTGCCAGCTTCTCGCGGTCGATCCAGACCCGCATCGCCTCGCGCAGGCCGCCGAACTGGACGCGCGCGACGCCATCAATCGATCCGAAGCGGTCGACGAGGAAGCGGTCGGCGTAGTCAGCGATCTGGAGCGAGGTCCAGCCCTCGGCGGACACCACGATCCACATGATCGGCTGATCGTCGGCGTCGACTTTGCGGATCTCCGGCGGCTCCGCCTCATCGGGAAGATTGCCAAGCACGCCCGCGACGCGGTCGCGCACGTCGTTGGCCGCCGCATCGACGTCGCGGCTCGCCGAGAACTCGATGCTGACGTCCGAACGGCCGTCAGTCGAGCGCGAGGTGATCGCCTCGACACCCTCGATGCCGGAAATCCGCTCCTCGATCGGCTGGGTGATCCGCGTCTCGACGACGTTGGCGGCCGCGCCGCGATAGGTGGTCTGGATCGACACGATCGGCGGATCGACATCGGGATACTCGCGCACCGACAGGCGACCAAACGCCACGATGCCGACGATCACGAGCAGGATGCTGACCACCGCCGCGACGACGGGGCGCTTCACCGAGATATCGGAGATCATCATCGTCAGGCGCCCTTCCGTTCGCCCCCGCG
>JADCGM010000097.1 GCA_020249025.1 Alphaproteobacteria bacterium | reverse complement strand
CGCTGGATGCGGAAGGTGTTGCCGGTGAAGGCGAGGGCGTTGGCAGTCGGCACGCCGTTGGCGGTGCCGAACGGGTTGAACGCCTGATCGCGCGAGATCGCGAAACCGTTCGAGCCGCGCAGATCGAGCAGCACCGGCGAGAACAGCTGGCTGGACGTGCGGCGGTTGTAGAGGCCCTCGACCTCGAAGCGGACGGTTGGGGCGAGCTCCGCGCCCAGCCGCAGGAACGCGCCGTAGCGCTCGCTCGGGCCGATCGCGTAGATGCCCTGGGCCTGCGTGTTGAAGTCGTCGTTGGCCAGCGTCGCGACACGGAACGAGTTGTCCGCGAGCGCGCCCGCGCCGATCGTCGTCACGTCGGGCAGGCGGGTGATGGCGTTGGCGGCGTTGGCCGCGAAGTTGGCCGGCGTGCCGAAGAAGGCGTTGTTCGACAGGCCGGGCAGCACATAGAGGCCGCGCGGCGACGTCGGCGGCGCGGTCAGCGGCGACAGCGCGCGCGTCGTTAGCGCCCGGGCGTCGGTGCGGACCGGCTTGGTCTTCGAGTAGCTCGCCGAGGCGAGGATCGAGAAGCGCTCGCCGGTGCGGCCCCAGTTGACGAAGCCCGAGTAATTCTCGTTGTCGCCCTCGTCGGTGATGCCGAGGCGGGCGTTGGCCTCGAAGCCGTCGACCTTGCGCTTGGTATGGATGTTGACGACGCCGGCGATCGCGTCGGCGCCGTAGATCGCCGAGGCGCCGTCCTTCAGCACCTCGACGCGCTCGATCATGCCGAGCGGGATGGTGTTGAGATCGACGAAGTCGCGGAAGCCGCGCCCGCCGACGGCGTTGACCCAGCGGTGCCCGTCGACGAGCACGAGCGTGCGGTTACCCGAGCCTTCCGCCGAGCCGAGGTAGCGCAGGTTGATCGACGAGACGCCGAAGCTGGTGCCCTGCGTGCCGTTCGAATTGAGACTGACGCCGACGCTCGGCAGCACCTGGAGCACGTCGCCGATCGAGGTCGGCGCGGCGAGGCGGATGTCGTCGGCGGTCACCGTCGTCAGCGGCCCGACGGCGCTGGCGTCGCGGCGCTGGATGCGCGAGCCGGTGACGACGATCTCCTCGCCCGCCTCGCTGTCGGCCGCCGTCGCCGTGCCGGCCGTCTGCGCCATGGCGGGTGCCCCGCCCATCGCCAGCGCCAGCGCCAGAACGCCCGTCGCCACCCCCGTCCGCATCCGGCTCGCCGCATCCGACATCATTGATCTCCCTCCGCTTTCCCGAAGCGTGGGGGAGTCGGCGAGCCCATGCAACAACATCGGATCGGGGGATGATGCCATGTCCGATTTGCATGACCTCGGTTCGCCGCGGCCCTGTTTGGCATCGAATGGCGCAAGATCGGACACCGAATCCGGTCAGCGGAGGAAAATATTTACAGCACTGTATAAGTAAATCCGGCCTTCCACGTCGCTTCGGGCAGGGACCGAGTGTGTGCGATGACAATTCTGCATCAGCACATGTCAAAGCCGTGTCATTCCCGCCGCCCCATCTGTCCGGCCCGTTGTCTCTTACGGCAATAGGCGCGCCAAGCCCGGCCTCTGCCGGTGCACGACATCATGTGGGAGTAGGACTATGGGGATCTTTGATCGTGTCGATCTGCACGCCCGGCTGCTGGCCGGCTGCGCCGCCCTCGCGCTCGCGGCCCCGACCTTCGCGCAGGCGACGGCTGCTGCCGACGCGGCCGCCGACGAGGAGATCATCGTCACCGGCACGCTGATCGCGAACCCGAACATCGAATCCTCGTCCCCGGTCACCGTCGTCGGCGAGGACGAACTCGTTCTGCGCAACGTCTCCAACGTCGAGAACCTGCTCCGCCAGCTCCCCGGCGTCGTCGCCGGCGTCGGGGCGCAGACGAACAACGGCAATGGCGGCTTCGCCTCGATCGACCTCCGCGGCCTCGGCTCGAAGCGCAACCTCGTCCTTCTAGACGGGCAGCGCATCGTTCCGGCTCAGCAGAACGGCACGGTCGACCTCAACAACATCCCCGTGGCCATCATCGCCCGCACCGAGGTTCTGACCGGCGGCGCCTCGACGACCTACGGCGCGGACGCCGTGTCGGGCGTCGTCAACTTCATCACGAAGAAGGACTTCGAGGGCGTCGACCTGTCGTCGTCGTACCAGATCACCGAGCGCGGTGACGGTCCGATCTTCCGCACCGACCTGACGATCGGCGGCAACTTTGCCGACGGCCGCGGCAACGCGGTTCTCTCGGTCGGCTACCAGAAGGCCAAGCCGGTCTACCAGGGCGACCGCGACATCTCGGTGTTCGGTATCAACTCTGCCTCGACCGGCGCGGCTGCCGGCACCGCTTCGGGCTCGTCGCCGACGTCGGTTCCGGTGACGCTAGGTTTCTCCAACCTCGGGCTGATCGGCGTCACAGGGACCACCGCACAGGTCAATCCGGCCGGGACGCTTCTCGTTGCTCCCTACCAGGGCTTCAATTTCAACCCGTTCAACATCTTCCAGACGCCCTACGAGCGTCAGAACATGTACGGGTCGGCCAACTACGAGGTCTCGGACAATCTCGAGGTCTATGCCCGCGCCATCTTCTCGCGCAACGCGGTCAAGACGATCATCGCCCCGTCGGGCATCTTCGGCGAGGCGCTGACCGTTCCGGGCAACAACCCGTATCTGCCGGCGACGCTGCGTGACCAGCTCTGCCAGCTGAACGGCATCGCGCTCGGCGCGAGCTGCAACACCGCGGCCGCCATCGCGCTCCCGGTCGTCTACCGCCGCACGGTCGAGATCGGCCCGCGCATCTCGGACTATCGCACCACGATGTTCGACACCCGCGTCGGCGCGACCTACACGATCTCCGACTCGATCAAGGCCAATATCGAGGCGTCCCGTGGCGAGAGCGACCTCGTCCAGAAGCAGTCGGGCTATGTGCTCCGCTCGCGCGTCCAGCAGGCGCTGAACGCGAACAACACCACGACCTGCACCGTCACGACCAATGGATGCGTGCCGCTGAACCTGTTCGGCAGCGCAGGCTCGATCAGCCCGGCGCAGGCGGCGTTCCTCAACGGCGCGTCGACGATCACCATCAAGAACACCCTCGACCAAGTCCGCGGCCTCGTCTCGGGCGACACCGGCGTCAAGCTGCCGGCGGCGGCCGAGCCGGTGAGCTTCGCGGTCGGCGCCGAGTACCGCAAGTACGGCTATCTGCGTGATCCCGACGCCTTCTCGATCTCGCCGGGCGAGCTCGGCGGCGCCGGCGGCGCGGTTCTCCCGTTCGAGGGTGGGTACACCGTCAAGGAGGGTTACGCCGAGCTCGTCGCGCCGCTGGCCTCGGACAGGCCGCTGATCCAGGACCTCTCGGTCGAGGCCGGCATCCGCTACTCGTCGTACAATGTCGACACCCGCACCGCGTCGCAGAACAAAGCGACCACCTGGAAAGTCGGCGTCAACTGGGAGGCGTCGGATGCGGTCAAGTTCCGCGGCAACTTCCAGCGTGCCGTTCGCGCCCCGAACATCGACGAGCTGTTCCGTCCGGTCGCGACCGCGCCGACTAGCCTGCTCATCGACCCCTGTGCGGGCACCGCGCCGGTCGGCAACGCCAACCT
>JADCGM010000096.1 GCA_020249025.1 Alphaproteobacteria bacterium | reverse complement strand
GATCATCGCCCCGCACGGTCTCGACGACCTCTTCGCCTGCACCGTCCGCCCGGTGTTCGCCGACGATCCGCAGCTCATGCCCTTCTACCACGCGCGGATGGCGGCCAAGCGCTGGGACCTCAAATGGGAGAAGGTACGTATCCTGTCGTTCGAGCCCTGATGTGGGCTGACGGGCTGCGGCGCACCGTCGCTGCGCCGAAGCGGGGCGGTCCATGCCTTGCCGCCGCCACCTTTTGGGCCTAGAGCGCGCACCGCCCATGGCCCAGCCGTCACGTCCATCGTCGCGTCCCCGCAAGTCCGAGCGTTCCCGCGCCGGCCGCTGGGCGATGACGCTCCTGAAGATCGGCGTGGCGGGCGGCCTGTTCGTGGCGCTGCTCGTCGCCATCGCGGTCGCCATCGCGATGGCCTCGCTGCCGTCCTACCAGCAGATGATGCGCTCGCCGATCGGCCAGTCCGTCCAGGTGCGCGCGGCCGACGGCTCGGTGCTGGTCGCGGTCGGGCCGAGCTATGGCGACTGGCTGCCCTATGCCGAGATCCCGAAGACGATGGTCGATGCGATGATCGGCGTCGAGGACCGGCGCTTCTATTCGCACCCTGGCGTCGACCCGATCGGCACGGCGCGCGCGCTTGTCACCAACATCCGCACCGGCTCAACGCAGGGCGGCTCGACGATCACGCAGCAGCTGGCGCGCAACCTGTTCCTGACGTCGAAGCAGACCTACGGGCGCAAGGTTCGCGAGGCGATCCTCGCGATGGCGCTCGAACAGCGCTTCACCAAGGAGCAGATCCTCGAGCTCTATCTCAACCGCGTCTACTTCGGCGGCGGCGCCTACGGCATCGATGCGGCGAGCCGCACCTTCTTCGGCCATGGCGCCAAGACCCTGGAGCTGGAGGAGGCCGCGATCATCGCCGGCCTCGTCAAGGCGCCGTCGCGCTATGCGCCCTCGTCCGATCCGCAGAAGGCGAAGAACCGCGCCAAGACCGTGATCGCGGTGATGGCCGACGCCGGCAAGATTACCCCGGCCGAGGCGGCGGCCGCTGATGTCGACCGCGTCGCCTTCGCGCCGCGCGCCCGCCAGAACAATGTCCGCTATTTCACCGACTGGGTGCTCGCCGAGCTTGAGACGCTCACCGACGAGACCGTTGAACCGCTGATCGTCACCACCACTTTGATGCCCTCCATGCAGCGAGCCGCCGAAGTCGCGATCCGCAGCCAGGCGCCCGAGGGCGTGCAGGGCGCGCTCGTCGCGATGTCGACCGACGGTGCGGTGCGCGCGATGATGGGCGGCAAGGACTATGTCAGCTCGATCTACAACCGCGCGGTGGCGGCGCGACGGCAGCCGGGCTCGGCCTTCAAGCTGTTCGTCTATCTCGCCGCGCTCGAGGACGGGGTCGAGCCCGACGACGTCGTCATCGACGAGCCGGTCAGCTTCGGCAACTGGTCGCCGAAGAATTCGGACGGGCAGTTCCGGGGCGAGATGACGGTGCGCGAGGCCTTTGCGCGCTCGGTCAACACGGTCGCGGTGCAGCTCGCGGCGCGGGTCGGCTTCGACACGGTGGCCGACATGGCGCGGCGCTTCGGCATTTCGACCCGCATCGACCGCCAGCCGGCGATGGCGCTGGGCACGTCGGACGTGACTTTGCTCGAAATGACGACCGCCTATGCCAGCGTCGCGCGCGGCGGCGTCGAGGCGCGGCCTTACGCCATCACCCGCATCGCGACGACGCGCGGGCGCACGCTCTACACCCGCGAGGCCGAGGAGCCGCGCATGCTCGTCGCGCCCTGGGTTGCGGCGAAGATGACCGAGCTGATGAAGTCGGTGGTCGACAGCGGCACCGGCCGCGCCGCCGCCATCGGCCGTCCAATCGCCGGCAAGACCGGCACCACCTCGTCGAACAAGGACGGCTGGTTCCTCGGCTTCACCGGTGATCTCGTCGCCGGCGTCTGGATGGGCCGCGACGACGCTCGCCGCGTTCCCGGCCTCGCCGGCGGCGGCCCGCCGACCCGCGCCTTCGCGCTGTTCATGCGCGCCGCGACCAAGGGCATGCCGGCCCAGGACCTGCAGACCGATCTCGCGCTGCCCGAAGGCGGCGGCGAGCCCGATGCCGAAACCTATGGCCTGACGCCCGACGGCGAGCCCGTACTCGGCCCCGACGGCCAGCCGCTGCCGCCGCCCGCAGGCGATCCCGCGGCGCAGGGCGGCCAGCCGCGCCTCGACGGCGAGTGGCTGGACGGGGTCATCAAGGACACGCCGGAGCCGGCGTCAGCGGGTCCGTCCAACCCAGTGTAGGCCGGCGCCGTGGCGCTTCAGCCACCGTCGCGCCGCCGCCATGTCCCCGTCGTAAAGCTCCTCGGCGAGTGCCCAGAACTCCGGCCCGTGGTGCATGTGTTCGAGATGCGCGACCTCGTGCGCGACGACCGAGCGGCGCACCGACGGCGGCGCGAGGATCAGCCGCCAGCTGTAGGCGATGCGCCCGCCGCCGGTGCAGCTTCCCCAGCGCGCACGCGGATCGCGCACGGAGACCGCGGCGACCGGCAGGCCGGCCACGGCCGCTATCTCGCGGGTTTCGGCGGCGAGCGTCTCGCGCGCCAGCGCCGTCAGCCAGCGCTCGATGCGCCCGGCCAGGCCCTCGACGGGGCCGCCAACATGCAGCTCGCCGTCGATACGCTCGACCCGCCGCGGCCGCTCCTCGATCCAGCGGATGCGGGTCTCGGCGCCTTCGACCGGGATGACCGCGCCATCGGTGAAGGGCCGCGGGACCGGCCAGGCGGCGACGCGGCGCGCGATCCAGTCGTTCTGTTCGGCGACGAAGGCGAGCGCGCGCTGCGCGGAAGCGCGCGGGTGCAGCGACACCCGGATCGCGCCCGCCGCCGGATCGGCGCGCAGCGTCAGCCGCCTGGCGCGCGGCGAGGGTTTCAGTTCGATGGGGATGCGGCGGCCGTCGGGGCTGGTCCAGACGAAGTTGTCGGCGACCGGCCGGGTCGGACGCAGGAAGCCGAACAGGCTCATCCGCCGTCGTCTCCCGCCACCGGCAGGATGTGATCCTCGAGATCGCCGACCTCGTCCTCCGAGACTGTCCAGCCGCGCACCGAGATGCCGGCGCGGTGGACGCTTTCGGGGTCCCCGCTGACGAGCGGATGCCAGGGGGCGAGGTCCTTGCCCTGCGCCAGCACCAGATAGGCGCAGGTCGACGGCAGCCAGTCGAGCTCCAGCACCTTCTCGGGCGTCAGCCGCACGCATTCGGGCACATAGGCGCGGCGATTGCGATAGTCGCGGCAGCGGCCGCTGTGGCGGTCGAGCAGGCGGCAGGCGACATTGGTCGGGAAGGTCTCGCCGGTGACCTCGTCCTCGAGCTTGTGGACACAGCACAGCCCGCAGCCGTCGCACAGCGACTCCCACTCGGCGCGCGTCATCTCGCGAAGGGATTTCTCGCGCCAGAAGCTCATGTGACGAAGCGATCGAGTTCGGCCGCGACCTGCTGCGGCGTCGGCTGCGCGACGAACGCGATGGGCGCGCCGTCGGGTCCGAACAGATAGACCATGGCGCTGTGGTCCATGAGGTAGTTCTCGCCCTCGCCGCGCTTGGCCGCATAGACGCGGAAGGTCTTCTTGGCCGCATCGATCTGGGCGCGGCTGCCGGTCAGCCCGACGAGGCGCGGGTGGAAGGCGGCGGCGAACTGCTTGACCGCGGCCGGGGTGTCGCGCTCCGGAT
>JADCGM010000095.1 GCA_020249025.1 Alphaproteobacteria bacterium | reverse complement strand
TGCGGGATGCTCGGCCACCGCATCGGCGGCAAGCGGCTCGGCATCGTCGGCATGGGCCGCATCGGCCAGGCCGTCGCGCAACGCGCCCGCGCCTTCGGTCTGACCGTCCACTACCACAACCGCAAGCGCCTGCCGGAGCCGCTGGAGCGCGCTGTCGAGGCGACCTGGTGGCCGACGCTCGACGACATGCTGCGCCGGGTCGACATCGTCTCGATCAACTGCCCGCACACCCCGGAAACGCACCATCTCATTGATGCGCGGCGGCTGGGGATGATGCGGCGGCACGCCTATCTCATCAACGCGGCGCGCGGCGAGATCGTCAACGAGCGCGCGCTCGCGACCGCGCTCGAGGAGGGCCACATCGCCGGCGCTGGCCTCGACGTGTTCGAGCACGAGCCCGCGGTCGACAAGCGGCTGCTCGGGCTGAAGAACGTCGTGCTGCTCCCGCACATGGGCTCGGCGACCTTCGAGGGCCGGCAGGCGATGGGCGAGCGCGTCATCGCCAACATCCGAAGCCTTGTCGATGGCCACCGCCCGCCGGACCAGGTTCTGGAAGGCTGGGCCTGACCCCCCTATAACGGAACCGCATCGTCCGTTCGCCGGTTTTGCAACCCGGCCTGATCAACGGATGGAGCTTCCCATGACGAGGTTCACCCTCGGTCTCGCGACGGCGATCGCCGTCGCCTTCGCAGCGCCGGCGGCGGCCGGCGACACCAAGCAGGTGGTCAAGGGCGCGGTCGTCGGCGGCGCTGGTGGCGCGGTCGTCGGGGCCGTCGTCCCCGGCCTTTCGGTCGGCGAGGGCGCGCTCATCGGCGGGGCCGGCGGCGCGGTCGTCGGAGCGGTGAAGAAGGGCAAGTCGAAAAGCTACTGCCGCGCCCGCTACGCGGTCGGCACGCTCGCCTACCGCCGCTGCCGCGGCAACTGACCCCCCGTATTCGAAGGAGAGTTGCGATGCGTAACCTGACCCTGGCCGCTACGGCGGCCGTTCTCGCCGGCGGTCTCGCCGCCTGTTCGACCACCGACCGCGCGCTCGACAATGACGTCGTCCGCGGTGCCGCCATCGGCGCAGCCGGCGGCGCGGCGGTCGGCGCGGTCGTGCCCGGCGTCAGCGCAGCGGAGGGCGCCGCCATCGGCGCGGCCGGCGGCGCGGTTGTCGGCGCGCTCGACAAGGACCGGAAATACTACCGGGATGCCGACGGGCGTCGCTACTACATCGATCGCGACGGCCGCCGGGTCTACACGGACTAGCTCGGCCGGGTGGCGATCCAGCCGCCCGAGATCAGCGCGACGGCGAGCGGCACGAGCATGAGCCAGCCGTCGAGCAGGACAAGGCCCAGGATGGCGCTGGCGGCGAGGGCCGTCAGCGCCATTGCCTTGCCGCGCCGAGAGATGGCACCGCGCTCGCGCCACGCCCGGATATGGGGGCCGAAGCGCGGGTTCGCGAGCAGGCGCGCTTCGAGCGCGGGACTGCTGTTGGCAAATGCAAAGGCGGCCAAGATCATGAACGGCACGGTCGGCAACAGCGGCAGGAAGATGCCGATGACGCCCAACGCGACCGCCGCGTAGCCGAGGCCGAGCCAAAGCGCCCGGCGCAGGCCGGGCCGTGGCTTGCCGGGCCGGGCAGGCGGCACCGGGGCATCGGGGATGCCGAGATAGATGCAGGGCTCGCCCGGTCCGCCGCCTCGGGCCGGCAGCACAAGGCTAACGATCTCCGCCGGCGCAATCCGCCGGCTCCGCCCTTCGGCGTCGATTGCGACGATCTCCGACCCGGACGTGGCGGGGATCGGTGACCGCAGCTCAATCGCTGCGTCACCATCGGCGGACGGCGTTGATCGCAGATCGGGAAGCGCAAACGTCACCACGCCATCGCCGCCGAAGGTCGGGCCGAACAGGGCGAACAGCGCAGCGTTGCCGCCGATAGGAAGAAGGGCGCCGTCGCAGCGCCGCCACCCGACCGGAACGCCGTCGGTGCAGTCCTGAAGCCGGATCTGGCCGGGATGGTCGGCTGCGCCGTCCCCGGGCGCGGCAGCCAGCACACCGGTGTCGCCGCCGTCGTCCGGCGCGCGCGTCGGGAACAGGCCTGACAGGCAGATGCAGGGCAAGAGGTCCGTGGCGCCCGGCTCGGCCGCGGGCAGGACGTGACGGGCGACGTCCGCGGTCGGGACGATCCGGCGCACGCCGTGGCCGTCGACGGCGGAAAAGCTGGCGTGCCGCTCGATGGCGGCGCCGGGTTCGATCCCGAATGCCTTGCCATATCCGGCGTCGATCCGGTCCGGCGCCTGCGCGGTTCCGGCAGGAGACACGAGATCAGGCAGCCGGAACGTGCGGAGCCCATCGCCGCCGAAGGCCAGCCCGATCAAGCTGAAGAGCGCGGCATGGGCGCCGATCTCGACCGCGGCGCCATCGCAGACCGCCCAGCCGGGCGGCGGTCCATCGTTGCACTTTTGAAGGCGAAGCTGGCCGAGATAGTCCTCGCCCATTCAGTCGCCGGTCTGGATCCGCTCAACGAGCTGCTTCACCGTCGGCGTGAACCCGTTCGAATAGAAGGGGTCCTCGGC
>JADCGM010000094.1 GCA_020249025.1 Alphaproteobacteria bacterium | reverse complement strand
CCCGGCGGCGCTCGACGTCGCTCGGCAGCGACTCGGGGTCGGGGGCGTCGGGCATGTCGAACTGGTGCTCGGCCCCCGCCTCGTCGACCTGGAAGGAGCAGGCCATGTTGAGGATCGCCTTGCCGTGCTGGATGGCGACGACGCGGCGGGTGGTGAAGCTCTTGCCGTCGCGGTCGCGCTCGACTTGATAGACGATCGGCGCGGCCGGATCGCCGGGGCGGATGAAATAGGCGTGGAGCGAATGCGCCGGCCGGTCGGCCTCGACGGTGCGGATCGCGGCGGTCAGCGCCTGCGAGATCACCTGCCCGCCATAGACACGCCGCCACCCCGCCTCGTTGGTGGGGCGGCCGCGGAACAGATTGACCTCGAGCGGTTCGAGATCGAGCAGATCGACGAGATCGGTGACGACATGGGGGATGCTCATGGCCGTTCCCATGCCCAAGCCCGGCGCGCCGGGCAACCCTGCGGACCCTCTTGCCGGCTGCGCGCACTTGTGCGCTGATGCCACCGATGGCCCCCGCCGCTCCTCCTGCGATCGCGCTCGTCGCCCATGACGCGCGCAAGGCGGCGCTGGTCGACTGGGTCGGCGATCATCTGGCGCGGCTTGCCGGCCGGCCGCTGGTGGCGACAGGAACGACGGGCGCCCGCATCCTCGAGGCGCACCCCGCGCTCGACCTCGTCCGGCTGAAAAGCGGTCCGCTCGGCGGCGACCAGCAGCTCGGCGCGATGATCGCCGAAGGCCGGCTGGCGGCGCTGATCTTCTTCGTCGATCCGCTGACCCCGATGCCGCACGACGTCGACGTCAAGGCGCTGACCCGGCTCGCCGAAGTCTACGATCTGCCGATGGCGCTCAACCGCGCCACCGCCGATCTGGTGATCGCGGGGCTCTGATCGGGCCGCTCAGCCGACGCGGTCGTTGCGGAAGCTGAAAACGTTCTCGCCCTTGATGAGAAAGTCGCGGTCGCGCGCCGCAAGCGCGCCGATCACCGGCCGCGCACCCGCGGTCCCGGGCAGCATCCAGTCGTGCAGCTCGACGATGACGAGCGCAAAGCCGTCGATCCAGCCGGTGTCGGCGGCGAACACGTCGGTCTCGAAGCCTTCGATGTCGATCTTGGCGATGAAGGGCCGCGCGCTGGGCCAGCGCGCCTGGGCGGCCGCGACGAGCGAGGGGATGGCCAGGGCGGGAACGGACGCCGCGCCTGCCGTGGCGGCGACGGTGCGGAAGCCCCAGGCGTCGAGCCCGGCGTCGACCACCGCGACCTCGCCGTCCGCTCCGGCAACCGCCGCGCGCAGCGCATGGGCGCGCGGGTCGCCGTCGAGGCGGCGGACGCACTCGGCGTGGTTCGCGCCCTCGGGTTCGACGGCGAGAACGACGGCGTCCGGCCAGGCGTCGCGGAACCACAGGCTCGCCGCGCCGACATTGGCCCCGGCGTCGATGATCAGCGGCACGCCGCCGTCGGCGAGGATGGCGCGGTAGGCGGCGTCGAGCGCGGCCTGCTGGGCGAAGCGCGCGGTCTCGTAGGCGCGGTGGTGGAAGACGTCGAGATAGACCTGCGCATCGGAGGTCGACCCGCGCACCGCAAGGCGGCGGGTGCCACGCGGGCCGGCGATGATGAAGTCGACCCGATCCCCTCGCTCGCGCATCGCCATCCGGTAAGGACCGCCGCCGCGCAGCACGCCGAAGCGGTCGGCGAGCATATAGGCGAGGTCCTGACGCAAGCTCATGCCGACAGCCTTTCGAGCGCCGCGTCGCGCCCGATCAGCGGCAGCAGCGCCGCCATTTCAGGGCCATGGTCCCGGCCCGTCAAGGCGCGGCGCAGCGGCAGGAACAGCGGCTTGCCCTTGCGCCCGGTCTCGGCCTTCAGCCGTTCGACAAGCCCCGACCAGACGTCAGGGCCGAACGGCAGATCGGCGAGTGCCGCGCGCGCGGCGGCGAGATAGTCGCGGTCGGCGGGGTCGGTCTCGGCCGATACCGGACCGATGATCACCGGCCACCAGTTGGCCGCTTCGGCCACCGTCGACAGATTGGGGCGGAGCGCCAGCCACGCCGCCTCGGTCATGCCGGCGGGCAGGCGGTCGGCAACCGCCGCGAAGGGCAGGCCGTGGACGAGTCGGGCGTTGAGATGCGCCAGCTCGGCCGGGTCGAAACGCGGATGAGCGCGGCCGTGCTTCGCCAGATCGAAGCCGGCGGCCAGCTCCGTCAGCGACGCGGTGGGGCTCGCCGGCTCCGAGGTGCCGAGATGCGCCATCAGCGCCACCACCGCCAGCGGCTCGATCCCGCTGTCGCGCAGCGCATCGACTCCGCTGGCGCCCAGCCGCTTGGACAGCTCGCCTTCCGCCGAGGTCAGCAATCCGAAATGACCGAGCGCGGGGGGCGGCGCGCCGAGCGCCTCGAACATCTGCAGCTGCACGCCCGAATTGGTGACATGGTCCTCGCCGCGCAGCACATGCGTGACGCCGAGTTCGATATCGTCAACGACCGACGGCAGCATGTAGAGATAGCCGCCGTCCGCCCGCCGCACGACCGGATCACTGAGCGAGGCCGGATCGACATGGCACGGCCCGCGGATGAGATCGTCCCACGCGACCGCCGCCCCGGTGTCGAGCCGGAACCGCCAATGCGGCCGATGCCCGTCCGCCTCCAGCCGGACACGGTCGGACTCGGTCAGCGCCAGCGCGGCGCGATCGTAGACCGGCGGCAGCCCGCGCGAGAGCTGGACCTTGCGCTTGAGCTCCAGCTCCTCGGCGCTCTCGTAGCAGCGATAGACGCGCCCCGCAGCCTCCAGCCGGGCGAGCGCCGCATCGTAGCGGTCGAACCGGTCGGACTGGCGCACCTCGACGTCGGGCGCGAGGCCGAGCCACGCCAGATCGTCGCGGATTCCCTGTGCAAACGCCTCGGTCGACCGGGCCCGGTCGGTATCGTCCAGTCGCAGCAGGAAGCGCCCGCCCCGCGACCGCGCGAACAGCCAGTTGAGCACGGCGGTATAGACATTACCGGCATGCAGCCGTCCGGTCGGCGACGGCGCAAAACGTGTGACGACGGTCATGCCGATCGCGACGCCCGCCAGCTCCCCCACGCCGCGATCAGCACCAGCACGGACAACGCCGAGACATAGATTTCGACGCGCGGCTTGGCGGGGTCGTTGAGCAGCGCGTCGGCGTTGATGACCAGCGTCGTCAGCATGATTCCGCCGAATAGCGCCCAGGCCGCCGAGAGCCGGGCCGCGCCCGCGCGCCAGCCGGCGAGCGCGAGCAGGAGCCCCGCCACGACGTCGTCGACCGCCTTCGGGAACCACGGCGCATCGGCGTTGGCCCAGCGCCCGGCCTCGCCGAGCACGGTCAGCAGGCCGATGGCGATGGCGAGACCGCGGACGACACGCATCAGCCGGCGCTCCTGAAACGGTTGGTGATCGGGTAGCGGCGGTCGCGGCCGAAGTTGCGGCGGCCGATCTTCACCCCCGGCGGGGCCTGCCGGCGCTTGTATTCGGACAGGTAGAGCAGCCGCTCGATACGGGCGACCGTCGCCGCGTCATGGCCGCGCGCGACGAGGTCCGCCGCTGCCAGCTCCTCCTCGACGAGGCCGTGGAGGATGGCGTCGAGCGTCTCGTAGGGCGGCAGGCTGTCCTCGTCCTTCTGGTCGGGGCGCAGCTCGGCCGACGGCGGCTTGGTGATGACGCGCTCCGGCATCACCGGGCCGGCCGGGCCCTTCATCCAAGGCAGGTGATGCGCGTTGCGCCATTCGGACAGGCGGAAGACCGTCGTCTTGTAGAGGTCTTTCAGCACATTGTAGCCGCCGGCCATGTCGCCGTAGATCGTCGCATAGCCGACCGCCATCTCGGACTTGTTGCCCGTGGT
>JADCGM010000093.1 GCA_020249025.1 Alphaproteobacteria bacterium | reverse complement strand
TCATCGCCAAGTACATCGAGCGCTACCGCTGGATCGCCTATGTCGGCCTGCTCGTGATCCTCTATGTCGCCGCCAAGATGATCTACGAGGGCTTCATCGACCCGAATGTGGGCGTGCTGCCGCTTCTACAGCGATAAGGGACGATAGCGAGGCGGCCGACCTCGCTATCTCCAAATCAACGCAACTAACGTTCGACGGGAGCGCTGAACGAGCTCTTGTTGAGCGCGATGCCGTGATCGCAGTCTGCCTCGTTCCAGTACCCTTCTCCGGAATCAGCGACGACCTTGTTGTTGCCGGCACGAAGCCGCCAACGCCACTGACCGTGCGCATCCTTGTATTTCCGGTAAACCATCACGCTACTCCATATAGTGCCACTAGCATGGTGCTAGCACTACTAATTGTGGACAAACGGGCCTTGTGGTCAACGCCGTCTCAACCACTATATGTAGTGCTCAACTTGTGTGTGGAGCATAATGACTTGCTTTTGCAGACGTTTTAAATCAATTTTTGAGCATGACTATTCAAAATGGCCCGTACCCGATCCGGCTGGCGGCCAAGGTCGCTCGACTAAAGTCGCCAGCTATGGTTGATTATCTGGAACGGCAGGAAATCTTTAAGTCCGAACTGAACAGATCGAAGCATCGTGGGAAGAGGCGCCTGTATACGTTCAGAGATATATTCGTCCTTAGAACTATCTCTGCACTATTGGACAATGGCGCATCAGTTTTGGCATTAAAGAAGGCACTTCAGGAATTCCAGTGTGCGCGATTCCGTGCTGAGCGGGCTCTCCTTGAGATGGTGGGAGGGGACAAGTTTCGCTATCTGGTAGTTTCGAACGGAAAAGTTTACCTTTGCGCCGATAGAAATCACTTGGTTGAGTCTTCTGGGCAATTGGCGTTTGCTTTTATGATCGACGTCGAAACGATCCACGACGAGATTAGAAACAGCGATGAAATCATGAAATGGGTATCTCGTGCTGCGTCAGCTGCGCACGCGGCTTAACTGCGCGCCCATCATCTGGTGGAGCAGGTTCACCGCCTTGAGCGGGCGCACCATCACCTTGAAGTCGGTGATGAGTCCCTCGTCGTTCCAGGCGATCATGTCGATGCCGTTGACGGTGATCCCCTCGAACTCGGCGGCGAATTCGAGGACGGCGCCGGAGTCGTCGACGAATTCGCGCAGATAGCGGAACGTGCCGTTGCCGAAGACGTGCGCCGCCGCCCACAGATAGGCGAACACCTTGTCGCGCCCGGCCTGGGGCGTATGGACGACGGGCGAATGAAACACCGCGTCGTCGGCGAGCAGGGCGTGCAGCCCCTCGACGCTCGGATGCTCCATATAGGCGTGCCAGCGGGCCAGACCCGCGCGGTTCCGATCGGCGCTCACGGGATCAGCACCGTCGAGCCGGTGGTGGCGCGGCCCTGCAAGGCGCGGTGCGCGTCGGCGGCCTGCTCGAGCGGGAAGGTCTGGTCGATGCGGGCCTTGACCTTGCTGCTCGCCAGCATCTCGAACAGCCGCGCCGTGCCCGCCTCCACCTCGGGGCGGGTGCCGTAGTAATGGAAGAGGCCAGGGCGGGTCGCAAAGCAGCTCCCCTGCCGCGAAAGCAGCCCGAAATCGATCATGCCGATCACCCCGCTGGCGTTGCCGTAGGACACCATCATGCCACGCGGGCTGAGGCAGCGCACCGACTCCTCGAAGGTGTCCTTGCCGATCCCGTCGATGACGACGCGGACGCCCTTGCCGCCGGTCAGCTCCATGACCTTCGGCTGGAACTTCTCCTGCGTGTAGAGGATGACCTCGTCGCAGCCATGGGCCTTTGCGAGCGCCGCCTTCTCCTCGGTCGAGGTGGTGCCGATGACGCGCGCGCCGATCGCCTTCAGCCACTGCGCCAGCAGCAGCCCGACGCCGCCGGCGACGGCATGGACGAGCACCGTCTCCCCGGCCTGCACCTTGGCGCAGCGCTCGATCAGCATCTCGGCGGTGCAGCCCTTCAGCATAACGGCTGCCGCGGTGCGGTCGTCGATGCTGTCCGGAAGCTTTACAGGCGTGAGCGTCGGGACGATGCGGTGCGTCCCATAGCTGCCCGGCGCACCCGCGAAATAGGCGATACGGTCGCCGGGCGCGAAGCCCGCCACGCCCGGCCCCACCGCCTCGACCACGCCCGCCGCCTCGGAGCCGATGCCGCCTGGCAAGGGCATCGGATAGACGCCTTCGCGGAAATAGGTGTCGATGTAGTTCACCCCGACGGCGGTGTGGCGGACGAGGATCTGGCCCTCGCCCGGCGCGCCGAGATCGACATCGGCCCAGCCGATCACCTCCGGACCGCCGGTCCGTTCGATGCGGCAGATGCGTGCGGCTGTCATTGATCCTCCAGCAGTTTCTCGACGAACACCAGATCGAGCCAGCGCCCGAACTTCCACCCGACCTCGCGCATCCGCCCGACCTCGACGAAGCCGAGACCGGCATGGAAGGCGAGGCTTCCCGCATTCGACGAATCGACGCCGCCGATCATGGCATGAAGCCCGCGCCGCTGCGCCTCTTCGATCAGCGCCGTCATCAGCAGGCCGCCAAGCCCGCGCCCATGGGCGTGACCCGCGACATAGACCGAATGCTCGACGGTCCGCGCATAGGCCGGGCGGGTGCGGAACGGCCCGAAGGTCGCAAAGCCGAGGCAGCCGGACCCATCGTCGGCGACGAGAACCGGCCATCCCCCAGCCCTCTTGTCGGCGAGCCACGCCGCCTGTTCGGCCAGCGTCAGCGGCTCGTAGCTGTACATCGCGGTCGAGTTGAGGATGGCGTCGTTGGTGATCGCGAGGATCGCCGAGACGTCACCCTCCCCCGCGGGGCGGATCACCCGAGGTGCGCCTTGAAGAATTCTACCGTCCGCGCATTGGCGAGCGTCGCGCAGGCCTCGACGCGGTGCTGGCCGTTGACGCGCGCGAAGGCGTGGTCGGCGTCATAGTCGTGGAGCGTCACATGCGCATTGCCGCCAAGCCCGGCGTGAACCGCCGCCTGCGCCTCGGGCGGGACGAATTTGTCCTGCGTGGCGATGTGGAGCATCAGCGGCTTGGCGATGGCATGGCTCTCGCCGAGCTTGTCCTGAATGCCGACGCCATAATAGCCGACGCTGGCGTCGGCATCAGTGCGGGTCGCCGACAGATAGGCGAGCAGGCCGCCGAGGCAGAAGCCGACGACACCGACCTTGCCGGTGGTCGCCGCGTGGGATTTCAACGCCTTGATCGATGCTTCGATGTCCTCGATGCCCTTGTCGACGTTGAAGGCGTTGTAGCATTCGAAGGCGCGCGCCCATTCCGCCTCGCTCTGGTCGGTGAGCTCGATGCCGGGCTCGATCCGCCAGAACAGGTCGGGCGCGTAGGCGACGAAACCATGCTTGGCCCAATCGTCGCACATCTCACGGATGCCGGCGTTCACGCCGAAGATCTCCTGGACGACGAGGACGCCCGGGCCCTTGCCGCCGGCCGGAAGTGCCAGATAGCCGCCGAAAGCGCCCGAGCCGTCGCGCGCCTGAACCTCGAATCGTTCGCCCATTGGTGGTCTCCCTTGCGTATCAGATCAGCGCCGCGCCTTCGTGCGCCAGCAGCCAGCCCTTGGTGCGCGCCCCCTCGCCGCCCGAATAATGGCCGAAGCCGGTTGCGGGCAACACGCGATGACAGGGCACGATGATCGGAAGCGCATTCGCCCCGCAGGCCTGCCCGAACGCGCGGGCGTTGCTGCCGATGGCCGCGGCGCATTCGCCGTAGGTCGCGGTGCGTCCATAGGGGATCGCCAGCATGGCGGCGCGGGCGGCGGCGGCCTCGGGCGTCGGCGCAGGTGCGAGGGGTAGATCGAAGTCTCTGAGATCGCGAGCGAAATAGGCCGCGATCTGCCGCGCGGCTTCGGCCAGAAGCGGCGTTTCTGCGCCCTCGGCGGCCAGCATCCAGCCGACCCGCGCCAACGCGCCGTCGCGCTCGACGAGCGTCAGGCGGCCAACGGGCGTGTCGATGGCGAGGCTCGGCAATCGCAGCTCCTTTGCCTCGCCGTCTAGCAGCGGCTAGTTTGCAGCGGCAAGACGCGTGGGGAGGGCGGACATGAAGGTCACCATCGACATCGACTGCACGCCGGAAGAGGCGCGGGCGTTTCTGGGGCTTCCCGACCTGCGACCGCTGCACGCCGCTTATCTGGAGCGCATGATGTCGCTGGTGAAGGACGGGCTCGGACCGGCCGACGTCGAGAAGATGATGCGCGCCTGGATGCCCGGCGCCGAACAGTGGCAGTCCGCCTTCTGGAATCTCGCGACGGGCGGAAAATCCGGAAGTTAGAACGGCTTGCACGGCGACACCATCTTCGCGCTGTCGTCGGGACGGCCGCCGGCCGGGGTTGCGGTCGTACGGCTGTCGGGGCCGCAGGCGCTGGCGGCCGGGAGCGCGCTCGCCGGCGGTTTGCCCGAGGCGCGGCGGGCCGGATTGCGCACGTTGCGCGATGCGGCGGGGCAGCCGATCGACCGGGCGCTGGTGATCGCCTTCCCGGCGCCGCGCAGCTTTACCGGCGAGGATGTCGTCGAGCTTCATGTCCATGGCGGGCCGGCGGTGGTGTCGGCGCTGCTGCGGGCGCTCGGCGAGCGGCCGGGACTGCGGCTTGCCGAACCGGGGGAATTCAGCCGCCGCGCCTTCGACAACGGGCGGCTCGATCTCAGCCAGGCGGAGGGGCTCGCCGACCTCATCGCCGCCCAGACCGAAGCGCAGCGGGCGCAGGCGTTGGCGCAGGCTGGCGGACGGCTGCGCGAACGGGTCGAGGGCTGGCGGGCGGCCATCGTGCGACTGATGGCCGAAGCCGAGGCTGATCTGGATTTCAGCGACGAGGCCGATGTCACGGCGTCGCGCGATGCCGGGCTACTGGTGCGGCTGCAAAGCGAGATCGACGCGGCCTTGGCCGGCGCTGCGGTGGGCGAGAGGATCCGCGACGGGTTCACGATTGCTGTCGTGGGCGAGCCGAACGTTGGAAAGTCTAACCTTGTCAATGCTTTGGCGCGGCGCGACGTGGCCATTGTCTCCGACGTGCCGGGAACGACGCGCGATCTGATCGAGGTCGCGCTCGATCTGTGCGGCGTTCCGGTGACGCTGATCGACACGGCCGGGCTTCGGGCGAGCGCCGATCCGGTCGAGGCGGAGGGCATTCGCCGCGCCCAGCGCCGCGCGGCCGCCGCCGATCTCGTCCTTCATGTCGTGACCGAGCCACCCGCTGCAGGCGCGCTGGGACAGATCGTTGTCAACAAGATCGATCGCGATGGCGCGGCGCCGGGCTGGCGGGAGGACCGCCTCTATGTGTCGGCGGAGACCGGCGCCGGGCTCGAAACGCTGGAGGCCTGGCTCGCCGACTGGGCCGTCCGCAAGATGCCGCGGGGCGAGCCGCCGGTCGTGGTGCGCCAGCGCCAGCGGCTGGCACTGGGCAGAGCGCTGGAATCGCTCGATGAAGCGGCGCGGGAGCCGGACCCAGTGCTCTATGCCGAGGCCTTGCGTCTGGCGGCGCGGGCGCTCGGAGAGGTGACGGGACGGGTCGGCGTCGAAGATGTTCTCGGCGATATCTTCGGACGCTTCTGCATCGGCAAGTGATGTTTCACGTGGAACATCGGCGCTACACGAGTTAGAGCGCGTCCATGGCGTTCGATTTCGATGTCATCGTGGTGGGCGGCGGACATGCCGGAACCGAGGCGGCCGCCGCCTCGGCGCGGCTCGGTGCGCGCACTGCGTTGGTCACCCAGCGCGCCGACACGATTGGGGTGATGTCGTGCAATCCGGCCATCGGCGGGCTGGGCAAAGGCCATATCGTCCGTGAAATTGATGCGATGGATGGCGTGATGGGGCGCGCCGCCGATCTCGGTGGCATCCAGTTCCGCCTGCTCAACCGCCGCAAGGGTCCCGCGGTGCAGGGCCCCCGGGCGCAGGCCGACCGCAGGCGCTACCGGACGGCGGTGCAGGCGCTGCTCGCCGAGCTGCCGGCGCTCCATGTCGTCGAGATGTCGGTCGAGGATCTGATCGTCGACCGGTCGGGGCCGCGACCGCGCGTCACGGGTGTCCGTGGCGGGGACGGTCGGGAGGTGCGGGCCGCATCGGTTGTGGTCACCACCGGGACCTTCCTCTCGGGCGTGATCCATGTCGGCGAGCGGCAGACCCCGGGCGGCCGGGTTGGCGAGCCGCCATCGCGCGGGCTGTCCGCGGCGCTTCGCGGCCTCGCGCTGCCGCTGGGGCGCCTCAAGACCGGCACGCCGCCGCGGCTCGATGGACGGACCATCGACTGGGCGGGCCTGGAGCTGCAGCCGGGCGACGAGGATCCGCAGCCATTTTCGGCGATGACGGACCGACTGCCGCTGTCCCAGGTCGCCTGCGGCGTCACGCGAACAACGGTCGCCGCGCATGAGATCATCCGCGCCAACATTCACCGCGCGCCGATGTATGCCGGCCGGATCGAAGGCATCGGCCCGCGCTATTGCCCGTCGGTCGAGGACAAAGTGATGCGCTTCGGCGACCGCGAGGGCCACCAGATCTTTCTCGAGCCGGAAGGGCTCGACGATGTCACCATCTATCCGAACGGCATCTCGACCTCGCTGCCGGAGGATGTGCAGGCGGCGTTCCTCGCGAAGATCCCCGGGCTGGAGCGCGCCACGATCCTGCGCCCCGGCTATGCGATCGAATATGATCATGTCGATCCCCGGGTGCTGACCCCGACCCTCGCGGTGGCCGACGTCGACGGGCTGTTCCTTGCCGGGCAGATCAACGGAACGACGGGATATGAGGAAGCGGGCGGGCAGGGGCTCGTCGCTGGGCTGAATGCCGCGCTGACGGCGTCAGGGTCTGCGCCTTTCATCCTCGATCGCGCCGAGTCCTACATCGGCGTGATGATCGACGATCTGACGACCCATGGCGTCAGCGAGCCGTACCGCATGTTCACCTCGCGCGCCGAGTATCGTCTCCGCCTGCGCGCCGACAACGCCGATCGCCGACTGACGCCGCGAGGGCTGAAGCTGGGCTGCGTTGGAGTAGCACGCGCAACGCGCTTCGCAGCGCGCGAAGCTGCGCTGGTCGCCGCAACGGACTTGGCGCAGGGTCTGACCGCAAGTCCGGCGCGGATCGCGACCGCTGGCGTACCGGTCCGTCAGGACGGCGTGGTCCGGACCGCCTTCGAATGGATGCGTTTTCCGGGTATCGACTGGAGCATGGCATCGCGGATCTGGCCCGAGCTGGCTTCGGTCCCCGAGCCGATCGCCGAGGCGGTCCACACCGACGCCGCCTATGCCGCCTATCTCGCGCGGCAGGATGCCGATGTCGCCAGCTTCCGTCGCGACGAGGCGCTGACCCTGCCCGAAAGCCTCGACTATGCGCAGGTGCCCGGGCTGTCGAACGAGATGATCGAGCGCTTGGCTGCGGCGCGGCCGGCAACCCTGGGTCAGGCAGCGCGGGTGGCGGGCGTCACACCCTCGGCGCTGACTGCGCTTGTGGCCTATGCGAAGCGCGCCGCATGACGGACGCGGCGTCCCCCGGCGAACTTGCGACCCCGCCGACTCTGGGTCGTGAAGCATTCGCTATGGATTTCACTGTTTCACGTGAAACACTGGCGAAGTTCGACCGCTATGCCGCGCTGCTTGCCGACTGGCAGACCCGGATGAACCTTGTCGGCCCGTCGACGCTTCCGCATGTCTGGGACCGGCACTTCCGCGACTCGGCCCAGCTCGCCGGACTCGCGCCCACGCTCGGGCACAAACCGGTCTGGCTCGACATCGGCGCAGGC
>JADCGM010000092.1 GCA_020249025.1 Alphaproteobacteria bacterium | reverse complement strand
CGAGCCGCGACGCGATCGGCTGGAGCGCGACGTCGGCCATCAGGAAGACGGTCTCAATGCCGGGATTGAGCTGCTGGTTCATCCCCGCCATCTGGAATTCATATTCGAAGTCCGCGACCGCCCGAAGGCCGCGGATGATGACCGAGGCGTTCTGCTGCTCGGCGAACTTCATCAGCAGCGCATCGAAGGACACCACCTCGACCCGGTCGCCCAGTTCGACGGTCTCGCGCGTCACCTGCTCGACGCGCTCGGCGAGCGTGAACATCGGCGACTTCGACGGATTGGTCGCGACGCCGATGACGAGCTTGTCGACAAGCTTCGCCCCGCGCCGGATGATGTCCATGTGGCCGAGCGTGATCGGATCGAAGGTGCCCGGATAGACGCCGATCCGCATCAACGGTCCCTTTCGATCGCGAAGCGGGCGACGGCGCGAAGCAGGTCGGCTTCCTGCCCGAAGCCGCTCAGATGACCGATCGCCTGATCGATGAGCATCTCGGCCTGCTTCTTGGCCCGATCGAGCCCGAGCAGCGACACGAAGGTCGCCTTGCCGGCGTCGGCGTCCTTCTGGACGGCCTTACCGGTACGGCTGCTGTCGCCCTCGACGTCGAGGATGTCGTCGGCGATCTGGAAGGCGAGGCCCAGATCCTTGGCATAGCCGCGCAGCTTCTTGCGCTGGCTCTCGCCGACGCGGCCCATGATCGCGCCTGCCTCGAGGCAGAACTGGATGAGCGCGCCGGTCTTCAGCTGCTGAAGCCGCGTCGTCGTCGGCAGATCGAACTGCGCATCCTCGGCGGCGATGTCCATCATCTGCCCGCCGGCCATGCCCGACGGGCCGGAGGCGCGCGCCAGCTCCATGACCAGCTCGGAGCGCACGAAGGGGTCCTCGTGCGTCGCCTCGTCGGCGAGAATCTCGAAGGCGAGCGCGTGGAGCGAGTCGCCCGCCAGCACCGCGATCGCCTCGCCATAGACCTTGTGGAGGGTCGGCTTGCCGCGGCGCATGTCGTCGTCGTCCATGCACGGCAGGTCGTCGTGGACGAGGCTGTAGCAATGGATGCACTCGATCGCGAGTGCCACCCGGAGCGCGCGCTCACGGTCGACGTGGAACAGGTCGCAGGCCGCCACCACGAGCAGCGGCCGCATCCGCTTGCCGCCGCCGATCGCGGAGTAGCGCATCGCCTCGAACAGCGGCGCGCGGGCGTCGTCGGGGACCGGGAGCAGCCGGTCGAAACGGGTGTCGATCGCCGTGCCGATGGCGTCGAGGGCGGGTTTGAGGCTGAGGGAAGCGTGCATCAGGCGTCAAACGGAACCGTGCCGGTCGGCGCGCCGTCGGCGCCGACCTGGATTTTCTCGATACGGGCGGTGGCGTCGCGAAGCTTGGCCTCGCAATGCGCCTTGAGGGCGGCGCCGCGCTGGTAGAGGTCGATCGAGTCTTCGAGACTCGCCTCGCCGCTCTCCAGCTTGCGGACGATGCTTTCGAGCTCCACGAGCGCCTGCTCGAAGCTCAACGCGGTCACATCCTGCGCGGCCATCCGTCCCCTGCCCCAGTTCAGCGCCCCATCTGTGGCGGGGCGGCAAGAGCCGGTCAAGCGGCGCTGGCGACTTTCGCGCGCTCCTCGGCGACAAGCTCCTTGCGGCTGAGCTTGCCGATCATCGTCTTGGGCAGCGCGTCGCGAATCTCGACCGCGACGGCGCGCTCATGCTTGCCGACATGCGCGTTGAGATGGTCGAGAAGCGCCGCCGCGGACGCGGTCGCGCCGGGCGCGAGCGTCACAAACGCCTTCGGCCGCTCGCCGAGATAGCGGTCGGCCACCCCGATCACGAGCGCCTCCTTCACCGCCGGATGCGCATAGAGATGATCCTCGAGGATGCTCGGGAACACCTTGAAGCCGCCGACGACGATCATGTCCTTCAACCGGTCGACGACGGTGACATAGCCGTCGTCGTCCATCGTCCCGACGTCGCCGGTGCGCAGCCGGCCGTCGACGAAGACCGCCGCCGTTTCCTCCGGCCGGTTCCAATAACCGCGCATGATCTGCGGCCCCGACACGGTGATTTCGCCCGACTCGCCAGGGGCGGCGAGCTTCGACGGATCGTCCTTATCGACAAGCACGATGTCGGTGCCGGGCAGCGGCAGGCCGATCGAGCCGGGGCGCTGCTCGCCCTGATAGGGATTGACCGCGACGACGCCCGAACTCTCGGTGAGGCCATAGCCCTCGACGACGATGGCGCCGGTCTTCGCCTCGAAGCGGCCCTTCAGCTCGACCGGAAGCGGCGCGCCACCCGAGATGCAGACGCGCAGCGACGACAGGTCGTAGCGTTCGAGATCGGGTGAATCGAGCATCGCCTGATACATGGTCGGCACGCCCGGCAGCGCGGTGATCCGGCGCTTCTGGATCGTCTTCAGCGCCTGCTTCAGCTCGAACTTGGGCAGCAGCACCATCTCGCCGCCGTTGAGCACGGTGCGGTTGAGGATGCAGGTGTTCGCAAAGACGTGGAACAGCGGCAGCGCGCCGAGGATGCGGTCCTCGCCGTCGCGGCCCGGGTCGATGGCGTTCACCTGCTGCGCGTTGATCGACAGGTTGGCGTGGGTCAGCACCGCGCCCTTGGGCGTACCGGTGGTGCCGCCGGTGTATTGCAGCAGCGCGATGTCATTGTGCGGGTCGATCGCGGGGGTGCGCGCCAGCCCCTCGTTATCGAGCAGCGCGGCGAAGCGGATGTGGCGGAGGTCGGGTTTGACCCGCGAGCGCTCGCGGCGCTTGAACATGCGGTAGAGCAGCGCCTTGCCGGAGGGCAGCGCGCTCGCCAGCCCGCCGACGACAAGGCAGCGCAGCCGCGTCCGCTCCAGCACCTGCGCGATCGTCGGATAGAGCTGTGCGACATCGAGGCAGACCATGATGTCGGTCTCGCTGTCCTCAACCTGCGCGGCGAGTTCGTCCGCCGTATAGAGCGGCGAGAAGTTGACCACCGTCCCGCCCGCCTTCAGCGCCCCATAATAGGCGACGACATAGTGTGGACAGTTGGGAAGGAAGAGCCCGACCTTGATGCCGCGCCGGACGCCGAGCACCTGGAAGCCGCGCGCCGCGCGGTCGACCATGTCGTCGATCTGGGCGTAGGTGAACTGGCGGCCGAGGAAATCGAGGCAGGGCGCATCGGGCGTCCGCTTCGCGGTCCGCGACAGCATCTCGTGAAGCGGGATCGCCTCGAAGGCGGATGTCCACGGGACCGGGTGGCCGTAACGGGTCTCCCAGGGCCGGGCGGACATCTTTCACCTCATTGTCGTTGCCCCGCTGTTATGGGGATGCAACCGACCGGGGTGCAAGGGTCCGCCCGTCCGGGCGTTAGCGGTATTGGGCTTCCTCCCACCAGGGGAAGAAGTCCGGCATGTTTTCCGAGACCTTGTCGGGATAGACCGCCGGCCGCTTCTCGAGGAAGCTGACGACGCCCTCGCGCGCATCGCCGGCGCGGCCGCGGCTGTAGATCGCGCGGCTGTCGATGCGGTGCGCGTCCATCGGCCCTTCGGCGCCCGCCATCCGCCACAGCATCTGCCGGGTCAGCGCCACCGACACCGGCGCGGTGTTGTCGGCGATTTCGCGAGCGAGCGCGTAAGCCGCCGGCAACAGGTCATCGGGGGCATGGATGCTCCGCACCAGACCGCCCGCCTTGGCCTCGGCGGCGTCGAAGATGCGGCCCGTGTAGCACCATTCGAGGGCCTGGCTGAGGCCGACGAGCTTCGGCAGGAACCAGCTCGAACAGGCCTCCGGCACGATGCCGCGGCGCGCGAACACGAAGCCGAACTTCGCGCCCTCGCTTGCCAGCCGCACGTCCATCGCCAGCTGCATCGTCACGCCGATGCCGACCGCCGGGCCGTTGACCGCGGCGATCACCGGCTTG
>JADCGM010000091.1 GCA_020249025.1 Alphaproteobacteria bacterium | reverse complement strand
GGCTGACCTTCGACGTCCAGCGCGAACTTGCGGTTCGCATGCGCTACGCCAACCGCAACGGCATGTCGGCGGTCGAGCGCTTCATGCGCCACTATTTCCTCACCGCGCGGCAGGTCGGCGACCTCACCGGCCTGTTCCTCGCGCATCTGGAGGAAAGCTTCGGCAAGTCGAGCTGGCTGCCGTCGCTTAAGCGCCGGCCCTCCCGGCTCGCCGGCTTCTCGCTGGTGCGCGGGCGCATCGCCGTCCCGAGCGACGACTTCTTCCGCGAGGACCCCGTGCGGCTCATCGAGATGTTCCATCTCGCCGACCGCAACGCGCTCGAGATCCATCCGCTCGCCATGCGGCAGGCCGGGCGCGACGCGGGGCTCGTCACCGAAGCGGTCCGCCGCAATCCGCGCGCCAATGCGCTGTTCCTCGACGTGCTGTGCTCGCCGCGCGATCCG
This sequence comes from Alphaproteobacteria bacterium, assembly GCA_020249025.1. Lineage (GTDB taxonomy): Bacteria > Pseudomonadota > Alphaproteobacteria > Sphingomonadales > Sphingomonadaceae > JADCGM01. Next base: position 3,288 of record JADCGM010000091.1, on the reverse strand, counting down.
GAAACGGTGCTGCGCTGGATGAACGAGGCGGGCGTCTTCGGCCGCTTCGTTCCCGACTTCGGCCGTGTCGTCGCACAGATGCAGTACGACATGTACCACCACTATACGGTCGACGAGCACACCATCCGCGCCATCGGCCTGCTCGCGCGCATCGAGAAGGGCGAGTTGAAGGCCGACCACCCGCTCGCCACCGCGATCATCCACCAGCTGGTGTCCCGGCGCGTGCTCTACGTCGCGGTGCTGCTCCACGACATCGCCAAAGGGCGCGGCGGCGACCACAGCGAACTGGGCGCCGACATCGCGATGGCGCTGTGCCCGCGGCTCGGCCTCAGCGCTGCCGAGACCGAGACGGTCGCCTGGCTCGTGCGCTTCCACCTGTTGATGTCGAACGTCGCCTTCAAGCGCGACCTGTCCGACTTCAAGACCATTCTCGACTTCGCCGAAGGCGTCGCCTCGCCCGAGCGGCTGCGGCTGCTGCTGATCCTGACCGTCGTCGACATCCGCGCCGTCGGCCCCGGCGTCTGGACGCAGTGGAAGGCGCAGCTGCTGAGGAGCCTTTACGAGGCGGCGGAAGAGGTGCTGCGCCTCGGCCACAAGCAGACCGGCCGCGCCGAGCGCATCGCCGCCAAGCAGGACGATCTGCGCCGCAGCCTGCGCTGGCCGGCGGTGCGCATGGACGCGCACCTCAAGCGCTTCTTCGACGCTTATTGGATCGCCGAACCGCTCGAGGTGCTGGAGGCGAACGCCCGCCAGATCGACTCGGCGCGCGGACTGCCGCTGTCGGTGGCGACACTGGTCGATGCGGGGGCGGGGACGACGCTCGTTTCGATCTACGCCGCCGATCATCCTGGCCTGTTCTACCGCGTCGCCGGCGCGATCAGCCTCGCCGGGGCGAACATCATGGACGCGCGCATCCACACGACGCGCGACGGCATGGCGCTCGACAATCTCGTCGTCGCCGATCCGCTCGGCGGGCCGTTCGACGAGCCCGATCGGCTGGCGCGGCTGCGCACCGTCGTCGAGGATGCGCTGACCGGGCGGGTCCGCCTTGCCGACCGGCTGGCGGCGCGACCGCTGGCGCGGCGGCGCGCCGAGGTGTTCAACAGCGAGCCCAATGTCCTGATCGATAACAAGGCGTCCAACCGCTTCACCGTGCTCGAGGTCAATGCGCTCGACCGCCCGGCGCTGCTCTACGGGCTGACCTATGCGCTGTTCCAGGCGAAGGTGACGATCCACTCCGCGCACATCGCCACCTATGGCGAGCGCGCCATCGACGTCTTCTACCTGACCGACCTGACCGGCGACAAAATCACCAATGCGACGCGGCTGAAGGCGCTCGAAAAGCGGCTGCTCGCGGTCGCGGCCGAACCCGGTGAGGCGCAGCAGGCGGCATGACCGCGCCCTTCGCCGACCTGCTGGTGACCGCCAAGGGCGAGACGCGCGCGACCGTCCCGCTCGATGCGCTGACGACGCTGTGGCTCAACACCGGAACGCTCTGCAACCTGACCTGCGCCAACTGCTACATCGAAAGCTCGCCGACGAACGACCGGCTCGTGTGGCTGACGCGCGCCGATGTCCGCGCCTATCTCGCCGAGATCGCGGACGATGGACTGCCCACCCGCGAGATCGGGCTGACCGGCGGCGAGCCGTTCATGAACCCCGAGATCGAGGGCATCCTCGCCGACATCCTCGACGCCGGGCACGAGGCGCTGGTGCTCACCAACGCGATGACGCCGCTGCGCCACAAGCGCCATGCGCTGCTGGCGCTGAAGGAGGCGCATGGCGCGCGGCTGCGGCTGCGGGTGTCACTCGATCATTTCACGCAGGCGCGGCACGAGGCCGAGCGCGGTCCCCGGAGCTGGGCGCCGACGATCGAAGGGCTGCGCTGGCTGGCGGCCGAAGGCTTCGATCTCGCGGTCGCCGGCCGCACGCTGACTGGTGAGGACGAAGCGACGTTGCGCGCCGGCTATGCCGCGCTGTTCGACGCAGAGGCCATCGCCATCGACGCCGCCGATCCGCACCGGCTGGTGCTGTTTCCCGAAATGGACGAGACACGGGCGGTGCCGGAGATCAGCACCGCCTGCTGGGGCATTCTCGGCAAGTCGCCGTCCGACGTGATGTGTGCCACGAGCCGCATGGTGGTGCGCCGCAAGGGCGCGGACCGCGCCACCGTCGTTGCCTGCACCCTGCTCCCCTACGATCCGCGCTTCGATCTCGGCCCGACGCTGGCCGACGCCGCCCGGCCGGTGCCGCTCGCGCACCCCCATTGCGCGCGCTTCTGCGTACTCGGCGGCGGCAGCTGTTCCTGACATTCGCGGCTTGCCCCCGCCGCGCTGCGCTGCCACACCCCCGGCCATGGACGATCAGGCGCGGGACGCGGTGGCCAAGGCCCCCTATGGCATCGTCGAACGGCTGAGCCCGCTCGTGCGGCGGGTGCTGGCGCACAACCCCAGCCCGTTCACCTACACCGGCACCGGCACCTACATCGTCGGCGAGGGGCAGGTCGCGGTGATCGACCCCGGCCCCGACGATCCCGATCATATCGCCGCTCTGCAGGCGGCGCTGGCGGGCGAGACGGTGGTCGCGCTCGTCGTCACCCACACCCACAAGGATCATTCGCCCGCCGCCGCGCCGATGCGCGGCCGGACCGGCGCGCCTGTCGTCGGCTGCGCGCCCATCGCCGCGCGCGACGACGACGGCCCCAAGGTCGAGGCCGGCTTCGACCTCAGCTACGCCCCCGACCGCATCCTCGCCGACGGCGAGAGCGTCTCCGGCCCCGGCTGGACGCTGACCGCGCTGCACACGCCGGGCCACACTTCCAACCACCTCTGCTTTGCGCTGGAGGAGGAAAAGGCGCTGTTCACCGGCGACCATGTTATGGGTTGGTCGACGAGCGTGGTGACGCCGCCCGACGGCAACATGGCGCACTATATGGACTCGCTGCGCCGCCTGCTCGACCGCGACGATGCGCTCTACTACCCGACCCACGGCGCGGCGGTGACCGAGCCGCAGCGGCTGGTGCGCGGGCTGATCGCCCACCGCCGCCAGCGCGAGGGCCAGATCCTCAAGCTGCTGACCGCGGGCGCCAAGCCGATCCCCGGCCTTGTCGCCGTCATGTACGCCAATGTCGCGCCGGTGCTGCACCCGGCGGCCGGGCGCTCGGTGCTGGCGCACCTTATCGACATGGAATCGCGCGGTCTCGTCGCGCGCGACGGCGAGACATGGCGACTGGCGGGATAAATCTCTACATAGCCGGTCCCCGCTGCCGGGGACGAAGGAGCGAAAGAT
>JADCGM010000090.1 GCA_020249025.1 Alphaproteobacteria bacterium | reverse complement strand
GTGCTGCTCGCCGCCGGCTTCGGGCTGGCGCATGGCGCCGGCTTCGCGGGCGCGCTGATCGAGCTGGAGATCGCACCCGAGCGGCTGTGGCGGGCGCTGCTGGGCTTCAACATCGGGGTGGAGCTGGCGCAGCTGGCGGCGCTCGGTGTGATCGGGGTGCTGGCGCTGGCGTTGCGCCCCCTGCCCATCGCCGCACGCCATGGCGCGATGGCCGCGACCTGCGCGGCGCTGGCGGCAATCGGAAGCTATTGGTTTGTCAGCCGTACCCTCGGCTAAGATGGTAATTCGTTTCGCTTAATCAATGAGTTGAATGAAGCCGCAACGACTTCCGCCGCTTGTGCGGGCGCCGGGTTTCGGTCATGCTTCCGGCATCGGCGCGGGGTGTGTCGCCGATGTTGCGGGGGATTGTCCGATGAATCGCGTGATGATGTGCGGCGTGGCCGCGCTGGTGTCCGTTGCGGCCGGAGCCGCCGAAGCGCCGAAGGCAGGCCCGACGCCTGCAGACGCCGCAGCGACAGCGGCGGTCGCCGCCAGGCTGATCGCCGCCTCGGGCGCGCCAGCCTCCGACTTCCAGACCGTTCCCGACTATCGGTTGGCGCGGGTGAAGCATCTGCCGAGTGGGCTCGTGTGCAGTTTCGCTGCCGACGCGCGCAACAGCTTGGCGGTGAGTGAGGGGCGGCTGGAGTGCCGGTCGGAGGGCCCTGACCTCAGCGAAAGCTGGACGGCGACGGTCGCGGTACAGGCCGCCGACCAGTCCGCCGCCTTCGCGCAGTGGACCGACCGGCTGATGGCGGAGACACCGGGCGCGCGGCCGCTCGTCGACGGCAACGGCGTCGACCGGCTTGGGGTGGTGAAAAGCCTTGCGGCCCGGGTGGCGGCGGAGCGCACCGCCGGCTGGCTGTCGAGCGACGGCGGCCTGGCCTATTACGGGGTCGCGGACGCAGGACGCTGGCGGGTGACCTATCATGCCGCGGGCAAGCCCGACATGGTGCGGCTGATCGCTCCGATGGTGTGGCTGGCGGGCCTCGACCAGATCGCGGGCCGCAAGCCGCTGATGAAGACGCGCGCGCTCTAGCCGCAGGCGGTCAGGGCGTTTCGCTCGGCCCTACCGGACCCGGCGGGTCGAGCGGCGTGCCCGAGAAACGCGCCGGATGACGGGCGGTGCGGATGCGGCCGACGCCGGGCTGGTCGACGATCACCACGCCGCCGTTGTGGACCACCTGCGGGTGGTCGACGATCTCGTCGAGGCTGCAGACCTTCGCCCCGCCCGCGCCATGCGCGAGGCACCCGTCCATGAACTCGTCGGCGGTGACCTCGGCGATGGCGGCGGCGAGGATGGGACCGAAGGCGGCGATGTTCTTCGCCCGCTCGCGCCCGGTGCTGAAGCGCGGGTCCTGCGCGATGTCGGGTCGGTGAACGGCGGCGCAGATCGCCGGCAGTTCATGGTCCTGGAAGCTCGCCAGCGACACCCACTTGCCGTCCTTGGTGCGCCACAGGCGGCTGAACTTGCCATAGGGCGGCGACGGCGGGGCCTGATCCTCGGCAAAGCCGTGGTTGAACATAACGTCGGGCCAGTTGAACGCAAGCGCCGCATCGAGCATCGCGATCTCGACGCGCTGCCCCTCCCCCGTCCGTTCGCGCGCGAACAGCGCCGCGGTGACCGCCTGTGCAGCGGTCAGCGCGGTCACCTTGTCGACGATGAGCGAGCGGATCAGTTGGGGTTCGCCATCGGGCCCCGCCTGGCTCGCGGCAAGGCCGCTGGAGGCCTGCACCATCGGGTCATAGGCGCGCAGGCCGGCATAGGGGCCGTCCGGGCCATAGCCCGTGATCGAGCAATAGATCAGCCGCGGGTTGAGCGCGCAGAGCCGGTCCCAACCGAAGCCGAGCTTGTCCATCACGCCCGGCCGGAAATTCTCGACGACGACGTCGGCCTCGGCGATCAGCGGATCGAGAACCCCGCGGGCGGCCGGGTTCTTGAGATCGAGCGTCAGATGCCGCTTGCCGCGATTGATCGCCAGATAGGCGGGGGAGACGTCCCCCGCCCAGGGCCCGAAACGCCGGATCGGATCGCGGCCCGGCGCCTCGATCTTGGTGACCTCGGCGCCCTGGTCGCACAGCCAGCCGGTCGCCATCGGCCCGGAGATGACCGCGCTGAAATCGAGGACGCGGACCCCCGCAAGCGGTCCGGTCACGCGGCGATATCCCGGTCCTTCGTTTCAGGAAGGAAGAACAGCGTGACGAGAAAGGCCATGGCAACGACGCCGACCGTGTACCAGAGCCCCGAATAGGCGTCGCCGGTCTGCACCACGATCAGCTGCTGGATGAACGGCAGGAAGCCGCCGAAATAGCCGGTGCCGATGTGATAGGGCACCGACATCGAGGTGTAGCGGACGCGCGCCGGGAACAGCTCGACCATGATCGCGGCGACCTGACCGTAGGTCATCGCCGACAGCGCCACCATGACCGCGATGCCGAGGATGATCTTCCAGCGCTGCTTCTGCGCCGGATCCGCCGTATCGGGGTAGCCCGCCTTGACGAGGGCTGCGACATAGGCGGCCTCGTCGAAGCCGACGATGCGCTCGCTGCCGACATTGAGGGCGACCTCGCCGGTTTCAGCCTTGGTGTAGTTGATGCCGCGCTTGGTGAGGAACGCCAGCGCCTTGCCGCACTCGGTCGTCGGCTTGCTGAACACGCTGAAGTCGCACTCGGCGGGCATTTCGAGGCGGACGGGCGAGGTCGCCGTCGCCTGCGCCAGCGCCGGATTGGCGCCGTCCGCCATCAGCTTGAACAGCGGAAAGACGAGGAGCATCGCCAGCAGATAGCCGGCGAGCAGCAGCTTCTTGCGGCCGATGTGGTCGCTGAGCCAGCCGAAGCCGACGTAGAGCGGTGCTGCGAGAAGCGCGCCGACCGCCAGATACATGAGCGCCTCTTCCTCGGCGACGCGGGCGGTGCCGGTGAGGAAGTAGAGCGTGCCGAACTGCGACGTGTAGTAGATGACGGTCAGGCCGGCCGCGACGCCGAACAGCGCCACGAGCACGTTCTTGATGTTGCCCGGATAGCGGAAGCTGTCAACGATCGGGTTCTTGGACGTGGTGCCGGCCGCCTTCATCGCCTGGAAGACCGGGCTCTCGCTGAGCTTCATGCGGATGTAGATCGAGATCGCCAGCATGATCAGCGAGGCGAGGAACGGAATGCGCCAGCCCCAGGCCTCGAACTGCTCCGGTGTCATCGCATGGCGGCAGGCGAGCACGACGACAAGGCAGAGGAGGAAGCCGCCGACGACGGAGACCTGGATCCAGCTCGTATACTGGCCGCGCTTGCCCTTCGGCGCATGCTCGGCGACGTAGATCGCGGCGCCGCCATATTCGCCGCCGAGGGCGAGGCCCTGAAGCAGCCGCAGCACGAGCAGAAGGATCGGCGCGAGCAGGCCGGCCTGCTCATAGGTCGGAATCACGCCGATGGCGGCGGTCGCGCCGCCCATCAGCGTGATCGTCACGAGGAACGTGTATTTGCGGCCGATGCGATCGCCGAAATAGCCGAAGACGATGGCGCCGAGCGGCCGGACGCCGAACCCGGCGCCGAAGGCGGCCAGGCTGGCGAGGGTCGCCGCAGTCGGATTATCCGATGGAAAGAACAGCTTGCCGAGCAAAGCTGCGAGAATGCCGTAAAGGAAGAAGTCGTACCACTCGAAGACGGTGCCGAGCGACGAGGCGGTGATGACCAGCCGATCGCGCTTCGGATCGAGAACCTCCGTCGGGTCCGTAGCAGTCCCCAAGATATGCCTCCCTCTCCCTAGAGGCGCCCTTTTGGCGCGACGGCGGCGCGGCTGGCAAGCGGCAATGAAATGTTCTTGCTGCGTTCCATTTGGCGTGGCATGATGATGGCCTATCGGAGGTTGCATCAATGGATGCCGAGCAGACCCTTGTCGGCGGTAGCGATGCGATGGCGGCGTTGCGGACGCGGCTGCGTCTCGTTGCCCCCTCGTCCGAGCCGGCGCTGGTGACGGGGCCGTCGGGAAGCGGCAAGGAGCTGGTCGCCGCCGCGATCCATACCGCCTCGGGTCGGAGCGGCGCGTTCGTCGCGGTCAACTGCGCGGCAGTGCCCGGCGATCTGCTCGAAAGCGAGTTCTTCGGCCACGAGCGCGGCGCCTTTTCGGGCGCGCTGGCGCGGCGGGACGGCCATGTCGCGGCGGCGGCGGGCGGTACGCTGTTCCTCGACGAGAT
>JADCGM010000009.1 GCA_020249025.1 Alphaproteobacteria bacterium | reverse complement strand
TTCCGCGCCAAGCCGCGCACCCCGATGGCCAGCGCGCCCGAGCCCGACCTCGACGAGCTGCGCTGGACGATCGCGGCGGCGCGGCTGGTGTTCGGGCCGCATGTCAGGGTGCAGGCGCCGCCCAACCTGTCCGCGCCCGACAGCCTGCCGGCGCTGATCGGTGCTGGCATCGACGACTGGGGCGGCGTCTCGCCGGTGACGCCCGATCATGTGAATCCGGAAGCGCCCTGGCCCGAGGTCGAGGCGCTGCGCGCCGGGACCGCGGCGGCCGGGCGGGTGCTCGCCAAGCGGCTGCCGGTCTACCCCCGCCATCTCGCCGATCTCGACCGCTGGATCGACCCCGGCCTCCGGCCGCTCGTCCGCGCACTGGCGGACGCCGACGGTCTCGGCCGGGACGACCGCTGGTCGCCGGGCATCGCCGTCGATCCGGCGCCGCCGCCGGTCCGCCGCGCGCCGCCGGTCGATCCGGCGCTCGTCGCCATCGTCGATGCGGCCTTCGCCGGCGAAGCGCTCGGCGAGGCCGAAATCGTGCGGCTGTTCGCGGCGCGCGACGCCGACTTCGCCCATGTCTGCGAGGCGGCCGATGCGCTGCGTGCCGCAGTCGTCGGCGACACGGTGACCTACGCGGTCAACCGCAACATCAACTACACCAACATCTGCACCTACCGCTGCGGCTTCTGCGCCTTCTCCAAGGGGCGGGGCGGCGAGTCGCTGCGCGGTGCGCCCTATGATCTCGACGCGGGCGAAGTGGTGCGGCGCGCCGAGGAGGCCTGGGCGCGCGGCGCGACGGAGGTGTGCATGCAGGGCGGCATCCACCCGCACTACACCGGCGAGACCTATCTGGGGCTGACGCGGGCGGTGAAGGCGGCGGTGCCGGACATGCACATCCACGCCTTCTCGCCGCTCGAGGTGGCGCAGGGCGCGGCGACGCTGGGGCTGAGGGTGGCCGACTATCTCGCCGAGCTGAAGGCGGCCGGCCTCGGCACCCTGCCGGGGACGGCAGCCGAGATCCTCGACGACGAGGTCCGCGCTATCCTCTGTCCGGACAAGCTGTCGACGTCGGAGTGGCTCGAGGTCGTCGGCACCGCGCACGAGGCCGGGCTGCGCACCACCTCGACGATCATGTTCGGCCATGTCGACGGCCCCGTGCGCTGGGCGCGCCACCTGCTGCGGCTGCGGGCGCTGCAGGCGCGGACCGGCGGGCTCACCGAGTTCGTGCCCCTGCCCTTCGTCCACATGGAGGCCCCGCTGGCGCTGCGCGGGCGCACCCGCAAGGGCCCGACCCTGCGCGAGACCATCCTCATGCATGCGGTGGCGCGTCTTGCGCTGCATCCGCTGGTCCCGAACATCCAGACCTCATGGGTGAAGCTCGGCGCGGCGGGGGCGAAGATGGCGCTCCGGGCCGGGGCCAACGACCTCGGCGGGACGCTGATGAACGAAAGCATCTCGCGCGCCGCCGGCACTCAGCACGGGCAGGAGATGCCGCCGGCGGCGATGGAGGCGCTGATCGCCGCGCTCGGCCGGCTGCCGCGCCAGCGCACCACCCTTTACGAGCCGGTCGCCCCCGACCGCCGGCTGGCGGCGCGCGCCGCCGCGCCGCTCACCCCCATTATCAACACCGCGCCGCGCTCGCGGCGAATCCTGGAGGCCGCCGAATGACCAAAGCCACCCTCGCCATCCTCGGCGGCAGCGGCAAGGAGGGCAGCGGCCTGGCGTTGCGCTGGGCCGCCGCGGGCTACCGCGTCATCCTCGGCAGCCGCTCGGCCGAGCGCGCCGAAGCGGCGGCGGCCGAACTGAACGCCATCCTCGGCGGCGGATCGATCACCGGCACCGACAATCTGTCGGCGGCGCAAAGCTGCGACATCGCCGTGCTGACCGTGCCCTTCTCGGCGCAGCAGGCGACCGCGCAGGAAGTGGCGTCGGCGCTGCAGGGCAAGATCCTCGTCGATGTGACCGTGCCGCTGGTGCCGCCCAAGGTCAGCCGCGTGCAGCTGCCCGACGGCGGCTCGGCGGTGGTTGCGGTGCAGGCGCTGCTCGGCGAGGGGGTGAAGGTCGTCTCGGCGTTCCAGAACGTCTCGGCGCACCATCTAAAGGACCTTGGCCACGTCATCGATTGCGACGTGCTCGTCTGCGGCGACGATCCCGACGCCCGCGAGACGGTGGTGCAGATGGCGCAGGATATCGGCATGCGCGCCTGGCATGCGGGCGTGCTCGCCAATTCGGTGGTGTCGGAGGCGCTGACTTCGGTGCTCATCGCCATCAACCAGCGCTACAAGGTACCGAGCGCCGGCATCCGCATCACCGGCGTCGGCGCGCCGCCGGCCGCGCACTAGCTTGGGCGCAGCGCCCGCCTCGCTCACGCTCGTCGCGCTGGCGGGCGTGCCGCTGGTAGCCGCCGGCGACGATCTGGCGGGCCTTATCCTCGAGGCGCTGGCCGCGTCGGGGCAGACGCTGGCGGCGGGCGACGTCCTCGTGCTCGCCCAGAAGATCGTGTCGAAGGCCGAAGGGCGGCTCGTCGACCTGCGTGCGGTGACGCCCTCGGCCCGCGCGCACGAACTGGCGGCGCTGACCGACAAGGACCCGCGCATCGTCGAACTGGTGCTGGCCGAATCGACCGAGGTGATCCGCGCCCGGCGCGGCGTTCTCGTCGTCGCGCACCGGCTCGGGCTGGTGCTGGCCAACGCCGGGATCGACCAGTCGAACGTCGCGCAGGGCGACGGCGACGAGATGGCGCTGCTGCTGCCGGTCGACCCGGACGGAACTGCGGCCCGGCTGCGCGCCGAGCTGGCCGCGCGCACCGGCGTCGCACCGGGCGTGCTCATCATCGACAGCATCGGCCGCGCCTGGCGGCAGGGCACCATCGGCACCGCGCTCGGCGCAGCGGGGCTGCCGGGCCTGCTCGATCTGCGCGGGCGGCCCGACCTCTATGGACGCGCGCTGCGCACCAGCGAACTCGGCCATGCCGACGAGGTCGCGGCGGCCGCCTCGCTCGTGATGGGGCAGGCGGACGAAGGGCGGCCGGTCGTGCTGGTGCGCGGGCTGCCGCCGGCGGCGCGCGACGGCCGTGCGGCCGAGCTGATCCGGCCGCCGCAGATGGACCTGTTCCGGTGAGCGTCCTGGCGCTGGCGGGCGGGGTCGGCGGGGCGCGCCTCGCCGCCGGGCTGGCGCGGGCACTGCCGCCCGGCGACCTCGCCGTCGCGGTCAACACCGGCGACGATTTCGAGCATCTGGGCCTGTCGATCTCGCCCGACATCGACACCGTCGTCTACACGCTCGCGGGCCTGAACAATCCTGAACTCGGCTGGGGGCTGGCGAGCGAGACTTGGGCGTTCATGGCGGCGCTCGAACGGCTGGGCGGCGAAACCTGGTTCCGGTTGGGCGACCGTGATCTGGCGACGCATGTCGAGCGCACGCGGCGGCTGGCGGCGGGGGAGACGCTGTCGGCGATCACCGCCGATTTCGCGGCACGGCTCGATATCGCGCAGCGCATCGTGCCGATGAGCGACGATCCCGTGCGGACCATCGTGGAGACCGACGAGGGCGCACTCGCCTTTCAGGATTATTTCGTGCGGCGGCAGTGCGCGCCGGTTTTTCGGGGCCTGAGGTTCGACGGGGCGGACGGCGCGCGGCCGTCGGCGGGCTTCGCGGAGGCGCTCGCCGATCCGGCGCTGGAGGCCATCGTCATCTGCCCGTCGAATCCGCTGCTGAGCCTCGGGCCGATCCTCGCGGTGCCGGAGGTTCGGGCGGCGCTGGCGGCGCGGCGGGTGCCCTGCATTGCGGTCTCGCCCTTTATCGGTGGGCAGGCGGTGAAGGGGCCAGCGGGCAAGATCATGGCCGAACTCGGCCGCGACGCGACGCCCGCGGGCCTGCTGGCGCTCTATGACGGCCTCGTCGATGGGCTGGTGATCGACGGGGCGGACGCGGGGGCGAGGGCGGACGTGCCGCTCCATGTCACCGACACGCTGATGCGCGGCCCCGACGACCAGACGCGGCTGGCACGGGAGGCGCTGGCCTTCGCAGCGGGGCTGGCGCGGTGACGCCGGTCTGCGTCATCCCGGTGCGCCCGTTCGACGAGGGCAAGTCACGGCTGGCGGGCGTGCTGTCGCCGGCCGAGCGGCGGGCGCTGTGCGTGCGGCTGTTCGATCATGCGCTCGACATCGCGGTGGCGGCATTCGGGGCGGACACCTGCCTTGTCGTCTCGCGCAGCGCCGAAGTGCGCGCGCGCGCGGGGGCGCGCGGGGTGGCCGGGCTGGCCGAGCGTGGCGGCGATCTCAACACTGCGCTGGAAGAGGCGGCGGACGCGGTGTCGCCGCGCGCGATGCTTGTCCTGCCCGCCGACCTGCCGCTGGCGGGCGTCGCCGATCTTCACGCGCTCTGCGCCGCGGGCGGACTGGTCGTCGCGCCCGATGTGCATGGCGAGGGCACCAATGCGCTACTCCTCCCCGAAGGTGTGCGCATCCGCTTCGCCTTCGGCCCCGGCAGCCGCCGCGCGCATGTCGCGGCGGCGCGCGCGGCGGGCCTGACGGTCACGCTGCTGCGGCGGGAGGGGCTGGCGCGCGATCTCGACACGCCCGCCGATCTTGCGCGGCTCGGCCTGTCGGGGGTGCTGCCGCTAGCTCGCCGCGCGTAGCGCCCGGTAGGGCTTGCAGGCGGCGAGGACGAGCGCGCACATGATCGGCGCGGCGGCGGCGACGACGATCGCGAGCGAGTAACGCACGTCCTTCGGCCCGTCGAACAGCCGGTCGGTCATCAGCCCGATGACGACGGGCGCGACGCCCAGCCCGACCAGCGTGATGATGGTGATGTAGATGGCGCTGACCTGCGCCCGCGCCCGGTTGGGAACGACGAGCTGGATCGCGGCGCCGGCGCAGGGAAAGGGCATCGTCGACAGGAAGATCGCGGGTGCGAGCATGGTCAGCGCCAGTTCCGCCGTCGGCATCAGCGGCGCGAGTCCGCCGAACAGGCCGCAGCCGACGAAGCCGAAGGCGGCGACCTTCAGCGGCGCATCTAGCGCGCCCTTCGCCGCCAG
>JADCGM010000089.1 GCA_020249025.1 Alphaproteobacteria bacterium | reverse complement strand
GGGCGGGCGGACGCTGGTCTATGCCAGGCCCCGGGCGATCATCGCGGCGGAGACCGCGACGGAGGTCGCCCCGGCGCTCGCAGCCCTTCGCCGCGCCCATGCCAAAGGCGCGCATCTCGCCGGTTTCCTGTCGTTCGAGGCGGGCTATGCGCTGGAGCCGAAACTCGCGCCGCGCCTGCGAATGCCGGCCGACGGCCTGCCGCTGCTCTGGTTCGGCCTGTTCGATGCGCCCGCCGAGGCCGATCCGGCGGCGCTGTTCGCGGGGGAGGCCGGGCTGCTCGGCTGGGGGCCGCGCTGGCGCGCCGAGGACCATGCCGCCGCCATCGCCGACGTGCAGGCGCTGATCGCGGCCGGCGACATCTACCAGGCCAATCTCACCTTCCCCTGCGACGTCGCCCCCGTCGGCACGCCGCTGGCGCTTTATGGCCGGCTGCGCGCGGCGCAGGCCGCCGCCTTTGGCGCCGTAGTTCACACCGGCGCGGCCTGGGCGCTCAGCCTGTCCCCCGAGCTGTTCGTCAGTCTGGCGGGCGGCCGGCTCACCGCGCGGCCGATGAAGGGCACCGCGGCGCGCCGCGACGATCCCGAGGCCGACCGCGCTGCGGCCGAGGCGCTGGTCGCCGATCCAAAGAACCGGGCCGAGAACCTCATGATCGTCGATCTGCTGCGCAACGACCTGTCGCGGGTCGCCCGCGCCGGGTCGGTCGCGGTGCCGCGCCTGTTCGAGATCGAAAGCTATCCGACCATCCACCAGATGACCTCGACAATCACGGCCGAGCTGATGCCCGGCTGCGGCCCGCTCGACGTCGTCGAGCGGCTGTTCCCCTGCGGCTCGGTGACGGGCGCGCCGAAGATCCGCGCGATGGAGGTCATCGCGGATGTCGAGCCGGCGCCGCGCGGCCTTTACAGCGGCGGCATCGGCCATATCCGGCCCGGCGGAGACGCCGATTTCAACGTCGCCATTCGCACCATCACCATCGACGCCGATGGGCGCGCCGCGATCGGCCTCGGCTCCGGCGTCGTCGCCGACAGCGAGGCGGCGGCCGAATATGCCGAATGCCTCGCCAAGGGGGCGTTCCTGGACCGCGCCCGCATCGACTGCGATCTCATCGAGACGATGCGCTACGAGCCCTGGGAGGGCGGCATCCAGCGGATCGAACTTCACATGCAGCGGCTCCGCGCCTCGGCCCGCGCGCTCGGCTTCATCATCGATACGCACACCGTGCGCGACCGGCTCAACATGGCGGTGATGCCCGAGCCTGCGCCGCGCCGCGTCCGCCTCGTGCTGGCGCGCTCGGGCGAGGTGTCGGTTCAGGTCGCCCCCGTGCCCGCCGCCTCCGAGGGGCCGGTCGCCGTCCGCGTCGTGCCGCTGCCGGTCCCCGTCAGCGACGCGCGGCTTCGCCACAAGACCACCGACCGCGCCTTCTACGATGAGGCCCGCGCTGCGTCGGGCGCGTTCGAGGTTGTCTTCGCCCGCCCCGACGGCCGCCTGACCGAAGGCAGCTTCACCAGCCTCTTCGTCCCCCGGGACGGAAAACTGCTGACCCCGCCGCTTGCCGACGGGCTGCTGCCCGGCGTGCTGCGCGCCGATCTCATCACGCGCGGCGAGGCCGTCGAAGCGCCGCTGACGGCGGCCGATCTTTCCGAAGATTTCTTCATCGGCAATTCGCTGCGCGGTTTGTTGCGGGCGCGGCTGGCCTAGGGCGGATTCGCGGTCTATAGGCCCGCTGCACCGCACAAAAGGACTGTCCCATGCCCTTCTTCTCGTCCGCCATCGGCCGCATCCAGCCGTCGCCGACGGTCGCGATCAACACCCGCGCCAACGAGATGAAGGCTGCCGGCCAGAACGTCATCGCGCTCGCCGCCGGCGAGCCGGATTTCGACACGCCGGACTTCGTGAAGGAGGCCGCGATCGCCGCGATCCGCGCCGGCAAGACGAAGTACACCGCGCCCGACGGCACGCCCGAGCTGAAGGCCGCCGTGCAGCTGAAGTTCAAGCGCGACAACGGCCTCGACTATGGTATCGACCAGATCACCATCAACGTCGGCGGCAAGCACACGATCTTCAACGCGCTGCTGGCGACGCTCGATCCGGGCGACGAGGTCATCATCCCCGCGCCCTATTGGGTGAGCTACCCGGACATCGTCCAGTTCGCGGGCGCGACCCCGGTCATCGTCGCGGCGGGCATCGAGAGCGGCTTCAAGATCACCGCCGCCCAGCTCGAGGCGGCGATCACGCCCAGGACCAAGTGGCTCATCCTCAACTCGCCGTCGAACCCGACCGGCGCCGCCTACACCGAGGCCGAGCTGAAGGCGCTCGGCGAGGTGCTGGCGCGCCACCCGCAGGTCTGGATCCTCGCCGACGACATGTACGAGCACATCGTCTACGACGGCTTCCGTTTCACCACGCTCGCGCAGGCCTGCCCGCACCTTTACGACCGCACGCTGACCGTCAACGGCGCGTCGAAGGCCTATGCAATGACCGGCTGGCGCATCGGCTTCGCCGGTGGTCCGGCCCCGCTCATCAAGGCGATCGGCAAGCTCCAGTCGCAGTCGACGACCAACCCCTGCTCGGTCGCGCAGGCCGCTGCCACCGCCGCGCTCACCGGCCCGCAGGATTTCCTGCGTGAACGCGCCGCCGCGTTCCAGGGCCGCCGCGATCTCGTCGTCTCGATGCTCAACCAGGCGAACGGCCTCAAGTGCGCGACGCCCGAAGGCGCCTTCTACGTCTATCCGGACGCGAGCGGCTGCATCGGCAAGGCGACGCCCGCCGGCAAGGTTATCGCCACCGACGAGGACCTCGCCGCCTGGTTCCTGGAGTCCGAAGGCGTCGCGGTCGTCCATGGCGCGGCCTTCGGCGGCTCGCCGGCGTTCCGGATCAGCTACGCGACCGACACCGCGACGCTGGAAGACGCCTGCACCCGCATCCAGCGCGCCTGCGGGGCGTTGCGCTAAGTCGCAACATCACCTGACTTTTCAGGTGCCGATGGTGCATCTGGGAAAGGTTAGTTAACCCGCACGCCACCATCGGCCTGCCATCTGCCGCCCGTGACCCCACGGCCGTGGCGGCTGGCGTCGAGTCGGTGATCCGCTCCGCGCCTCCCGCTCCGTCCGTCAGCGAGAGGAGCCGGCAGAGAGTCTTATGGCGAAACGTGAACCCCTGGCGCCGCGACTGGCGACGTGGTTCGACGGATTCGTCCGCTCGCGGCGGGCGCGGCTTGCGCTCGTCACCGCTCTCTCGGCCTTCGGCGTGTGGGCGTTCGCGCCGCACGTCTTCAGCGACATCTCGACCGAAGCAAGCGTCAATGCCCCGCTGATCCGTATCACCGCGCCCGTCGATGGGCGGGTCGCCGAGCTGCCGGCGCTCGGCACCGTTTTCGGCTTCCCCGAAGGCTTCAGTCCGGTCGACCCCTCGACCGACACCGGCGCGCTCGGCGACCTCATGTCGGAAGCCGATCTCGCCGACGCCGCGCGCGATCTCGCCGAACGCCAGCTGCGCGAGCTCGACGCCGAACGCGCCCGGCTGCGCAGCCGGGTCGCTACCTTCTCGCAGGCCGCCATCCAGCGCTCGACCGCCGCCCAGGCCGGAGCCGAGGCGGAGGCCGCGTCCTGCGCCGCCGATGCGCTTGAAAAGCAGCAGGCGCTCGCCCGTGCCGAACGGCTCGCGTCAACCGGCTTCGTCTCCGCCGCCGGCCTCGAACGCGCGCGCAGTGCAGCGGTCGCCGCCGAAAGCGGCTGCCGGGCGGCGGCCGCCCGCGCCCGCGCCGCCGGGATCGAGGCGAGGACCGCACGGGGC
>JADCGM010000088.1 GCA_020249025.1 Alphaproteobacteria bacterium | reverse complement strand
GGCGCGCGCGGTGCTGGAGGCCGCCACCTATTTCGCGCCCGAGCTGGAGACGCTGTTCTTCCCGGCCTGGGACTGCCTCCCCTACGACCGCGCCTCGCCGACGCTGAAGGTTTCGGCGGACCGGATGGCGGCGCTCGCGGCGCTCACCAAGCCCAACGCCCGCGCCCAGCTGCTCGTCACGACCGTCAACGCTGCGCTCCAGCGCACGCTCACCCCCAAGCGCGTCGCGCAGCTGACCGCGAAGCTCGCGCCCGGCGAGCGCGTCGATCGCGATGCGCTGGCGGCGAAGCTGCAGGCGAACGGCTATGTCCGCACCGACACCGTCGCCGAGGCCGGCGAATTCGCGGTGCGCGGCGGCCTGCTCGACCTGTTCCCGGCCGGCGAGGAACTGGAGCTGCGGCTCGATTTCTTCGGCGACGAGATCGAGACGGTGCGCCGCTTCGATCCAGGCAGCCAGCGCACCGTCGACACCTGTCCTGGCTTCACGCTGCTCCCCGTATCCGAAGTTCTGCTCGGCGAGGACACGATCCGCGATTTCCGCCGCGGCTATGTCGAAACCTTCGGCGCGACCGCGACGGGCGATGCGCTCTATCAGGCGATCAGCGAGGGGCGGCGGCTGGCGGGCATGGAGCATTGGCTGCCGTTGTTCCAGCCGCGGCTCGCCACGCTGTTCGACTATCTGCGGCCCGAGGACGTCGTCGTTCGCGACGGCGGTTCCGAGACCGCGGCGCAGGGGCGGCTGGAGGCGATCGCCGACTATCACGAGAACCGCAAGGCAGCGCTCGCCAGCAACCGCGGCGGCTATAGCCCGCTCGCGCCCGATGCGCTCTACCTGTCGCCGGACGAGTGGAAGACCCGGCTCGGCGATGCCCGTGCGCACCTCGCCTCGCCCTTCCACGCCCCCGAGGACGCGCCGCGCACGGTCGACTTCGAAGCCCGCCCGGCGCGCGACTTCGCGCCCGAGCGCGCCGCGCAGGAGAACATCTACGAGGCGGTGAAGCGCCACATCGATGCGCTGCGGGCGGACAAGAGCCGCATCGTCCTCGCCAGCTACACCGACGGCGCGCGCGAGCGGCTGAAGGGTCTGCTCGACGATCATGGCGTCAAGGGGCTGGCGGCGGCGGATTCGTGGCAGGAGGCGCTCGGGATCGCGGCCGCCGGCAAGGTCGCGCTGGCCGTCGTCGGGCTGGAACACGGTTTCAGCATCGGCGACATCGCCGTGCTCACCGAACAGGACATGCTCGGCGACCGGCTGGTGCGGCGGCGACGCGCGAAGAAGGCGGACGCCTTCCTCGCCGAGCTTCAGTCGCTCACCCCCGGCGATCTCATCGTCCACCAGGACCATGGCATCGGCCGCTACGAGGGCCTTGTCGCCATCGACATCGGCAAGAGCCCGCACGACTGCGTGTGGCTGACCTACGCCGACGGCGACAAGCTGTTCGTGCCGGTCGAGAACATCGACGTGCTGTCGCGCTACGGCGCGGAGAGCGAGGGCGTCAGCCTCGACAAGCTCGGCGGCGTCGCCTGGCAGAACCGCAAGGCGCGGATGAAGGAGCGGATCCGCGAGATCGCGGGCGAGCTGCTGAAGGTCGCGGCCGAACGGGCGACGCGCGAGGCCCCGGTGATGGCGCCGGCGGCCCACGATTACGGCGAGTTCGTCGACCGCTTCCCCTATGCCGAAACCGATGACCAGCTGAAGGCGGTCGACGACGTCATGACCGACTTGTCGTCGGGCCGGCCGATGGACCGGCTGGTGTGCGGCGACGTCGGCTTCGGCAAGACCGAGGTGGCGCTGCGCGCCGCCTTCGCCGCCGCGATGGAAGGGATGCAGGTCGCGGTCGTCTGCCCGACGACGCTGCTCGCCCGCCAGCATTTCGCCAGCTTCAGGGAGCGTTTCCGCGGCTTCCCGGTCGAGGTGCGCCAGCTGTCGCGGCTCGTCACCGCCGCCGAGGCCAAGGCGACGCGCGACGGGCTCACGGATGGCTCGGTCGACATCGTCGTCGGGACCCACGCGATCCTCGCGAAAGGCGTCGAGTTCAAACGTCTGGGCCTTGTCGTTGTCGACGAGGAGCAAAAGTTCGGCGTCGTCCACAAGGAGCGGCTGAAGGCGCTGAAGACCGACGTCCATGTGCTGACGCTGACCGCAACCCCGATCCCGCGCACGCTCCAGATGGCGATGTCGGGCCTGCGCGAGCTGTCGGTGATCGCGACCCCGCCCGTCGACCGGCTGGCGGTGCGCACCTACGTTAGCCCCTGGGACGATGTCGTGCTGCGCGAGGCGCTGCTGCGCGAACATTACCGCGGCGGCCAGAGCTTCTTCGTGACGCCGCGCATCTCGGAGCTTCCCGACATCGAGCAGTTCCTGCGCGAACAGGTGCCCGAGGTCCGCTACGTCGTCGCGCACGGCCAGATGGCCCCGACCGAGGTCGAGGAGCGCATGAGCGCCTTCTACGACCGCAAGTACGACGTGCTGCTGTCGACCACCATCGTCGAGAGCGGGCTCGACATCCCGAGCGCCAACACGCTCATAGTCCACCGC
>JADCGM010000087.1 GCA_020249025.1 Alphaproteobacteria bacterium | reverse complement strand
GCCGATGTCCCGGGCAATGCGGTCAACGGCGGCACCGTCAAGGCGATCACCTACCATGACCTGCGCGTCGGCTACGCCTTCGCCGACGATGCCTATCGGGTCGCGGTCGGCGTCGACAACGTCTTCGACGTCAAGCCGCCCGCCTCGGCCGCCAACAATCCGATCAACTTCGACATCTATACGTACGACATCCGCGGCCGCTATTTCTACCTGACGCTCGGCGCCAAGTTCTGAGGCGGTTATGACGGCGAGGACGGCGGTCGGGCCAGCACGCGGCTGGCTCGACCGGATCGAGCGGGCGGGCAATGCGTTGCCCGACCCGGTCGTCATCTTCCTGATCCTCATCGCCGTTCTCGCGGCCGTGTCGGTGGTGGCGGCTGCCGCCGGTTGGTCCGCCGTCAATCCCGCGACCGGCAAGGCGGTGGTGGCCGAAAGCCTGTTGTCGCAGGCCAATCTCGCGAAGCTGTTCGTCGGGATGCCCGAGACCTTCACGGCCTTCCCGCCGCTCGGGCTGGTCATCACCGTGATGATCGGCGCGGCGGTCGCAGAACGCTCGGGACTGTTCGCGGCGCTGATCGGGCGGGCGACGCGGCGGCTGTCGACCCGCTTCCTGACGCCCGCCGTCTTCCTCATCGGCGTGCTATCGCATCAGGCGTCGGATGCGGCCTATGTGGTGCTCATCCCGCTCGCCGCGATCGTCTACGCCAAGGCCGGGCGGCATCCGCTCGCCGGGCTCGCTACCGCCTTCGCCGGCATCTCCGGGGCGTTCGCGGGCAATGTCATCCCGGCGCAGTTCGACGTGCTGATCCTCGGGATCACGCATGCTGCGGCGACGATCCTCGACCCCGGCCATGTTCTCAATCCGCTCGGCAACTGGTGGTTCACCGCCGCCCTCGGCCTCGGTCTGACGCCCGTCGTCTGGTGGGTGACCGACCGCGTCGTCGAGCCGCGCCTCGGTCCGTGGCGGCACGACGGCGAGGCGGCGGCCGTCGTCGACATCGCCGCGGACGATCCGGCGGCCGAGGCGCGCGGCCTGCGCCGCGCCGGCGCGGCCGCGCTGGGCGTCGTCGCGCTGTGGGCGGCGCTGACCTTCTGGCCGGGCGGCGCACCACTCGTCGACGAGGCCGCGACCGGCCCAGCGCGCGACAAGCCCTTTTTCGAAAGCCTCATCGCCGGCTTCATGCTGCTGTTCCTGCTGACCGGCTGGGCCTATGGCGCAGCGACAGGCGCGATCCGCTCGCACCGCGACGTCGTCGCGATGGCGACCGAGGGCATGAAGTCGATCGCGCCCTATCTCATCGTCGCCTTCGTCGCCGCCCACTTCATCGCGATGTTCTCCTGGTCGAACCTCGGCCCGGTGATGGCGATCAAGGGGGCGGAGGGGCTCGGCGCGCTCGACTTGCCGCGCCCGGCGCTGCTGGTGTCGCTGCTGCTCATTTCGCTGGTCTTCGATCTGTTCATCGGCTCGGCGTCGGCCAAATGGTCGGCGATGGCCCCGATCGTCGTGCCGATGCTGATGCTGCTCGGCACCTCGCCCGAGATGACGACGGCGGCCTACCGGATGGGCGATTCCACCATCAACATGATCTCGCCGTCCGCCTCCAACTTCGTGCTGGTGCTCGTGCTCGCGCAACGCTGGCGCAAGGATTTCGGCGTCGGCTCGCTGATCGCGCTGATGCTGCCCTATGCGCTGGCGATCTTCGGCTTCGGGCTGGCGCTCGTCGCGGGCTGGTCGGCGCTCGAGCTGCCGCTCGGCCCCGGCGCACCCGTCGCCTACGAGCTGGCGCGATGACGCCCTTCGCCCCCGGCGTGCGGCGGATCGAGAATGTCCGCATCGCCATGCGCGACGGCGTCGAACTGGAGGCCGACGTCTATCTTCCCGAGGGCAACGGCCCCTTCCCGACGCTGCTCGAACGCACGCCCTATGGCCGGCGGCTGACCAACCATGCCGATGCGACGCTCGCCGATCCGCGGCCGCGGCCGAAGCCCGAGATGGCGGCGACCTTCGCCCGCGCCGGCTTCGCCTTCGTCATCCAGGATTGCCGCGGCCGCTACGGCTCCGGCGGCACCTTTACCAAATATCTGAACGAGGGCGCCGACGGCGTCGACACGCTCGCCTGGATCGCCGCGCAGCCGTGGTGCGCCGGGCGGATCGGCACGCTCGGCTTCTCCTACGGGGCGCATGCGCAGACCGCGCTCGCGATCGAAGGCGCAGATCGGGTCGCCGCCATGTTCATCGATTCGGGCGGCTTTTCGAGCGCCTATCATGGCGGCATCCGGCAAGGCGGTGCCTATGAGCTGAAGCAGCTCACCTGGGCGCTGAAGCACGCGCGGCTGGCCTATGCCGCCGACCCGGTGGCGTCGGCTGCGCTCGCCGCGGTCGACATCCGCGACTGGGTGCGCGTCGCGCCGTGGCGCAAGGGCTGCTCGCCGCTCGCCGCCGCGCCCGACTACGAGACCTTCATCGCCGACCAGTGGGCGAACGAGACCTTCTCGGACTTCTGGCGCGCGCCGGCGCTCTATGCGCGCGGCCACTATGACCGCTTCCCCGACGTGCCCGTGGTGCTCGTCTCCAGCTGGTACGACCCCTATGCTGCGACCGCGGCGGAAAACTGGTTGGGGCTCACCGCGCGCAAGCGTTCGCCCATCAGGCTTATCCTCGGCCCGTGGACGCACGGCCAGCGCTCCGCGACCTTCGCGGGCGATGTCGACTTCGGACCCGACGCGACGCTGGACGGCAACCTCGCACCCGACAACACCGCGCTCCGCCTCGCCTGGTTCCGCCGCCATCTGTACGGCGCGGGCGAGGACCCCCTGCCGCATCCGGTCAACATCTTCGTCATGGGCGGCGGCAGCGGACGGCGGCGGCCCGACGGGCGGCTCGATCACGGCGGCCGCTGGATCGGGTGCGATGCCTGGCCGCCCCGCGATGCGGTGGAGACGCCGTTCTTCCTCACCGGCGCGGGCGGTCTCGCGCCTGCCACCGAAGCCGGGGCAGCGGCCCGCACGTTCCGCGCCGACCCGTCCGATCCGGTGCCGACGGTCGGCGGCGCCATCGCCTCCGGCCTGCCGCTGATGCAGGCCGGCGCGTTCGACCAGCGCGCGTCGAAGGCGCTGTTCCCCGAGGGCGGCGCGGATGTGCCGCTCGCCGCGCGCGACGACTATCTGGTGTTCGAGACGCCGCCGCTCGATGCGCCGCTGGAGGTGGTCGGCCCGGTCGAGGCCGACATCTGGGTGTCGACCTCCACCCCCGACGCCGATCTCGCGCTGAAGCTCGTCGACGTGCATCCGCCCACCGCCGACGACCCCGACGGCTTCGCCATGAACCTCTGCCACGGCATTCTGCGGTTGCGCTTCCGCGACGGCTTCGAGCAAGCTCGCGCAATGACGCCGGGTGAAATCGTGTGCGTGACCGTGCGCCTGTTCCCGACCGCGAACCGCTTCGCGGCCGGCCACCGGCTGCGGCTCGACATCGCCGGCAGCAACTTCCCGCACTTCGACGTCAACCCGAACACGGGCGCGCCCGCCGGCGAGCCGAGCGACCCCCGCGTCGCCGAGACGACGATCCACACCGGCGCGGACCGGCCGTCGCGCCTCAGGGTGTTCGTCCGGCCGGCGGCATGAAGGGCGCCGCCGATCTGCGGGCGCTGCGGCTGTTCCGCGATGTCGTCGACACCGGCTCGGTGACCGCCGCGGGCCGCAAGCAGGATCTCTCGCAACCCGCCGCCAGCCGG
>JADCGM010000086.1 GCA_020249025.1 Alphaproteobacteria bacterium | reverse complement strand
CTCGACGGCGGCGCGGGCGTCGACACCGCGAGCTACGCCGGGTCGCTGACCGGCGTCGCCGTCGATCTCGCCGCCGCCAGCGCCACCGGCGGCGATGTCTTCACCGGTATCGAGAACCTCACCGGCTCGGCCTCGGCGGACACGCTCACCGGCGATTCCGGCGCGAACCTGCTGGCGGGCGGCGAGGGCGCCGACGTGGTCGCCGGCGGCGTCGGCGCGGACACGCTCGACGGCGGCGGGGGCATCGACACGGCCGCCTATGGCGCGTCCGCGACGGCGGTGGCCATCAATCTCGCCGCCGGAAGCGCCACCGGCGGCGATGCCGCAGGCGACGTGCTGATCGCGATCGAAGCCGCGGTGGGATCGCTGTTCGCCGACACGCTCATCGGCGATGCCGGGGCGAACAGCTTTGCCGGCGACGGCGGGGACGATCTGCTGAGCGGCGCGGGCGGCGCGGACACGCTCGACGGCGGCGCGGGTATCGACACCGCCGGCTATGCGGGATCGAGCGCGGGCGTCACCGTCAATCTCGCCACCGGCCGCGGCACCGGCGGCGAGGCGGCGGGCGACGTGCTGTCGGGGATCGAGAACCTGACGGGCTCGGCGTTGGAGGATGCGCTGACCGGCGACGCCGCAGCCAACGTCATCGAAGCGGGCGCCGGCGCCGACACCATCGAAGGCGGCGCCGGCACCGACACCGCCAGCTATGCCGGGTCGGTGGCCGGCGTCGCGGTCAATCTGCAGCTGACGTCGGCGCAGTCGGGCGGCGATGCGGCGGGCGACGTCGTCTCCGGGATCGAGAACCTGCTCGGCTCCGCTTTCGCCGATACCCTGACCGGGGCCGCGGGCGCGAACCTGCTGACCGGCGGCGACGGCAACGATGTGCTCGAGGGCGGGGCCGACGGCGATACGCTGGAGGGCGGCGCCGGGCTCGACACCGCGAGCTATTCCGGCTCGTCGACCAGCGTCACGATCAATCTCGGCAACGGCCAGATCGCCGGCGGCGATGCCGATGGCGACACGCTGGCGAGCATCGAGAACGTCAGCGGCTCGGCCTTCGGCGACGTGCTAACCGGTGACAGCGGCGGCAATCTTCTCGCCGGCGGCGGCGGCAACGATACGCTCGACGGCGCGGGCGGCGCGGACTCGCTGTCGGGCGGCACCGGCGACGATCTGCTGACCGGCAGCGGCGGCGCGGATACGCTCGACGGCGGCGCAGGCATCGATGTCGCCAACTACGCCGGATCGACCGTCGGCGTCGGGATCAACCTGACGACGGGGACGGGCGCCGGCGGCGAGGCGACCGGCGACGTGCTGATCGCGATCGAGGGCGTCGTCGGCTCCGCCTTCGCCGACACGCTCACCGGCAGCAGCGCCGCCAACGCGCTCACCGCCGGGGGTGGCGACGACCTGCTGACCGGCGGCGTCGGGGCCGATACGCTCGACGGCGGCGGGGGCAGCGACACCGCGTCCTATGCGGGCTCGGCGACAGGCGTGTCGGTCAACCTGCTGACCCGGGCCGCCAGCGGCGGCGATGCGGCAGGCGACGTGCTGTCGGGGATCGAGAACCTCAGCGGCTCGGCGCAGGCCGATACGCTGACCGGCGATACCGACGTCAACAGCCTCGCGGGCGCGGGCGGCGACGATATCCTCGAAGGCGGCGGCGAGGCCGACACCCTCGATGGCGGGGCCGGCAGCGACACCGCCAGCTACGCCGGCTCGCTCGCGGGCGTCGTCGTCGATCTCAACCTGACCACCGCGCAGGCGGGGGGTGACGCGGCGGGCGACATCGTTACCAGCATCGAGAATGTCGTGGGCTCGGCGGTCGGCGACACCCTGACCGGCACCGCCGCCACCAACCGGCTGTCGGGTGCGGGAGGCGACGACCTCATCGAAGGCGGCGCGGGTGCGGACATCCTCGACGGCGGCGCCGGGTTCGACACCGCGGGCTATGCGACGTCGCAGGCGGCGGTGGACGTCAATCTGACGACCGGGGCCGCGAACGGCGGCGACGCGGCCGGCGACACGCTGATCGCAATCGAGGCCGTGTTCGGCAGCGGGCTCGGCGACACGCTCACCGGCGATGGCGGGGACAATGCGCTGTCGGGCGGCGGCGGCGGCGATCTGCTCGAAGGCCGGGACGGCGCGGATACGCTCGACGGCGGCGCGGGGATCGATACCGCCGCCTATGAGGCGTCGCAGGCGGCGGTCATCGTCAACCTCACGACCGGGCTCACCGCAGGCGGCCATGCGGCCGGCGACAGCCTCACCGGGATCGAGAACCTCGCCGGCTCGGGCTTCGGCGATACGCTGACCGGTGACGCCGGCGGCAACCTGCTCGGCGGCGGCGGCGGCGACGATGTGATCGAAGGCCGGGACGGCGCGGACACACTCGACGGCGGCATGGGGATCGACACCGCCGCCTACGCCGGCTCGCAGGCCGGGGTCACGGTCAGCCTTGCCCACTCCGGCGCGCAGGGCGGCGCGGGCGATGCGGTTGGCGACGTGCTGACCGCCATCGAGAACCTGACCGGCTCGGGCTTCGCCGACACGCTGACCGGCGATGCCGGCGCCAACGCGCTGGCGGGTGCGGCCGGCAACGACCTGCTCGCCGGCGGGGCGGGCGCGGACAGCCTCGACGGCGGCGAGGGCACGGATACCGTCAGCTATGCGGGATCGTCGCTCGGGGTCACGGTCGATCTTGCGGTCGCCGTCGGCCAGGCCGGGACCGGCGACGCCGCCGGCGACGTGCTCATCGGCATCGAGAATGTCGCGGGGTCGGCGCTCGCCGACACGCTGACCGGCGATTCGAGCGCCAACGCGCTGGCGGGTGCGGCCGGTGACGATCTTCTCGTCGGCGGCGCGGGCGCGGACACGCTCG
The DNA here is from genome assembly GCA_020249025.1 of Alphaproteobacteria bacterium. Taxonomy (GTDB): domain Bacteria; phylum Pseudomonadota; class Alphaproteobacteria; order Sphingomonadales; family Sphingomonadaceae; genus JADCGM01. The sequence goes on along the minus strand of JADCGM010000086.1, from coordinate 294 downwards.
ACGGCGGCGCCGACCGCGACACCGCGAGCTACGCCGCGTCGCAGGCGGCGGTGTCGGTCAACCTGGCGCTGGCCACCGCCCAGAGCGGCGGTGAGGCGGCGGGCGACGTACTGACCGGGATCGAGAACCTGACGGGCTCGGGCTTCGGCGACACGCTCGGCGGCGACGGCGGCGGCAATCGCCTCGTCGGCAGCGACGGCGACGATCTGCTCGACGGCGGCGCGGGCGCGGACAGCCTTGACGGCGGCGCGGGCGTGGACACAGCGAGCTATGCGGGCTCCGGCGGCGGGGTCG
>JADCGM010000085.1 GCA_020249025.1 Alphaproteobacteria bacterium | reverse complement strand
GGCCGTTGACGAGCACGAGCGTGCGGTCGGAATCGAGGTTGCGCAGATTGACCGTCGCAACGCCGTTCCCCGACGTCAGGAAGTTGGTGTTGGTGCGCGACGAGCCGATGCCGACCTGCGGCAGCTCCTGAAGCGCGTCCTGGATGTTGATCGCCGCATCGCGCTGCAGGTCGGTGGCGCCGACGACGGCGACCGGCACGTTCGATTCGACCTCGGGCCGCGCGATGCGCGAGCCGGTAACGACGATTTCCTCGGGCGGGGCGGCCTCGGCGGCGGCGGTGGCCGCCTGCGCCGGCGAGGTCTGCTGGGCGGCGGCGAGCGCGGCGCTGAGCGCACCGACGGCGACGCCGAGGCGGACGGTGGAACGGACAAGACGGATGGAACGCATGACGCAACCCTCACGGACGAAACGGTAGGACGGCCGCCCCGCCAAGGGGCACGACCGGCGACGGGGAAGCGGCGTGATCGGGCACGCCGCGACGTCGGGTCCTAAGACGGCAAACGGCCCGTGGTTTCACCTCGGGGCGAAACCACGGGCCGCTGTTGCATCGCTGCCACCGCCGTTACGGCGGCGGTGTCCTAGTAGCGATAGTGATCCGGCTTGAACGGACCGCTCTGCGACACGCCGATGTAGGCGGCCTGCTTCTCGGTGAGCTTGGTCAGCTTGACGCCGAGCTTCTCGAGGTGGAGCGCGGCGACCTTCTCGTCGAGGTGCTTCGGCAGCACGTAGACATCGTTGCCGTACTTCTCGCTGTGGGCGAACAGCTCGATCTGGGCCAGCACCTGATTGGTGAAGGACGAGCTCATCACGAACGACGGGTGGCCAGTGGCGCAGCCGAGGTTCACGAGGCGGCCCTTCGCCAGCACGATGATCTGCTTGCCGTCGGGGAACTCGACGAGGTCGGTGCCCGGCTTCACCTCGGTCCACTTGTAGTTCGACAGCGCGGCGATCTGGATCTCGCTGTCGAAGTGGCCGATGTTGCAGACGATCGACATCGGCTTCATCGCCTTCATGTGATCGGCGGTGATGACGTCGGCGTTGCCGGTGGCGGTCACAAAGATGTCGGCGCGCTGGGTCGCCTCTTCCATCGTCACGACCTCATAGCCCTCCATCGCCGCCTGCAGCGCGCAGATCGGATCGATCTCGGTGACGAGGACGCGGGCGCCGCCCTGACGCAGCGACGCCGCCGAGCCCTTGCCGACGTCGCCGAAGCCGGCGACGCAGGCGACCTTGCCGGCGAGCATGACGTCCGTGGCGCGGCGGATGGCGTCGACCAGCGACTCCTTGCAGCCATAGAGGTTGTCGAACTTCGACTTCGTCACCGAGTCGTTGACGTTGATCGCCGGGAACGGCAGCGCGCCGCGCTTGGCGATCTCGTAGAGCCGGTGAACGCCCGTCGTCGTCTCCTCGGAGACTCCCTTGATCGCCTTGACGCTCTCGGTGAGGTAGCCCGGACGCGCCTTGATGAAGGCCTTCAGCGCGCGCTGGAACTCGACCTCTTCCTCGTTCTCCGGCTCGCCGAAGCTCTCTCCGGCCTCGAGGCGCGCGCCCCACAGCGCGAACATCGTCGCGTCGCCGCCGTCATCGAGGATCATGTTGGCGGTGGTGTTGCCCCAGTCGAAGATGCGGCCGACGTAATCCCAATATTCCGCGAGGCTCTCGCCCTTGATCGCGAACACCGGAATGCCGCGCGCGGCGATGGCGGCGGCGGCATGGTCCTGCGTCGAGAAGATGTTGCACGTCGCCCAGCGCACCTCGGCGCCGAGATCGACAAGCGTCTCGATGAGGACGGCGGTCTGGATGGTCATGTGGAGCGAACCGGTGATGCGCGCGCCCTTCAGCGGCTTCGAGGCGCCGAACTCCTGGCGGAGCGCCATGAGGCCGGGCATCTCGGTCTCGGCGATGGCGATCTCGCGGCGGCCGAACTCGGCAAGCGAGAGATCGGCGATCGCATAGTCGGTGAACTTGGGCTGCGTGGCCACGGAATGGGCTCCTGAACTGGTTCGGAAATGCCGCGGCGATACGGGAAGCCACCCTTTCCAGCAAGCATAAAGATATCTTTATATCCCCAAACTGGCGCAATTCCGGCCGCGTTCCTATCTGCGCTGCTCCGGCGCGGGGCCGGACAAGCGGGGGACGGGCTCATGCGACAGTGTTGGCGTTGGCTTCCGGCCGCAGCCGTGCTGATCGCTGCCGCGGGCTGCGATCGCGCCCCGCCAGCACAAGAGGCGGCGATGGCCAACCCGGTCTTCCATTTCGAAATCCCGGTGACCGACATGGACCGGGCGGTGCGCTTCTACGAGGCCGTGCTCGGCGTGACGCTGACCCGGCGGACCGTCGACGGCTATGAGATGGCGTTCTTCCCCCGCGCCGACGGCGCGCCGGGCGCGTCGGGCGCGCTCGCCAAGGGCGACGTCTACGTTCCCTCGAAGACCGGAGCGCTCGTCTATTTCGACGTGGCCGACATCGACCCGGTGCTGGCCCGCGCCACCGCACTAGGCGCGAAGGTTCTCTACCCCAAGACCGACATCGGCGAGGGCGGCTTCGTCGCCGAAGTCGAGGACAGCGAGGGCAACCGCCTGGCGCTCAACGCCCTGAAGGATCCCGGCTGAGGCCGCCGCGCGGTCTAGGCAGCCCGCGGCGCTGGCGCTAGCCTGCGCCCCGGGGGCGTCGGAACCGGGGGCGGTTCGGGCGGGAGGGTCGGTTGGCCTATCTGGACGAGTTTCGCACCGGCTGGCGGCCGGTGCTCGGGGTCGCCTTCGGAATGGGGGCCGGGCTTGGCCTCATCAGCTACGTCACCTCGGTGTTCGTGCCGGCTTTGTCCGCCGAGTTCGGCTGGACGACGGCGCAGCTCGCGCTCGTGGGTGCTGCGGCGCTGATCGCGACGCTCGGCGTCATCGTCACCGGCCGCCTCGCCGACACCTTCGGCGTCCGCCGCGTCGCCATCGTCGGTGTCGTCGGCATGCCGCTCATCTACCTCGGCTTCAGCCGGATGAGCGGCGACATCCGCGAATATTATCTGCTGTTCGCGCTGCTGATGATCATCGGGACGACGACCAGCACCGTCGTCTACAGTCGCGTCGTCGCCGAGCGCTTCTTCACCGCCCGCGGCCTGGCGCTGGCGATCGCCATCTGCGGCGGTCCGGCGACGGGTGCGCTGGCCGCCCCCATGCTCAGCACGCTCATCGCCACCGAAGGCTGGCGGACCGCCTATGTCGCGCTCGCCGCGCTCAGCGCTGGCTTCGGCGCGATCGCGCTGCTGCTGCTGCCGCGCGACAACGCGCTCAAGCTCGGCGGCTTCGGGCCGCGGCTGCTCGCCTCCCGCGCGGTCTATGGCGTGATCCTGCGCACGCCGCGCCTGTGGATCATCATCGGCGCGATGGTCGCCTGCAACCTGCCGGGCCTGATGATCGCGCTGCAGCTGAAGCCGCTGCTGCTCGATCTCGGAGTCGTCGCCAACCTCGCGCCGCTGCTGGTGTCGGTCTATGCCGGCGGCGTCATCGCCGGACGCTTCCTGTGCGGCGTCGCGCTCGACACGCTGCCCACCCACCTCGTCGCCGCGCTCGGCATGGGACTTCCCGCCATCGGCTTCGCGGTGATGGCAACGACACCCGAGGCCGTGACCCTGCTCGCCATCGCTGTGGCGCTGATCGGGCTGTCGCAGGGGGCCGAAGGCGACATCTCCGCCTATCTCGTCGCCCGCCACTTCGGCCTCAACGTCTATGGCACGGTGCTCGGCCTCGTGCTGGCGACGATGGGAGCGGCCGCTGCCATCGGCGGGCTGCTGCTGTCGGCGACCCTGACCGCGACGGGAAGCTATGCGACCTTCCTCGCGATCAGCGCCGGCACAGTGGCCGTCGGCAGCCTCGGCTTCCTCCTCCTCGGCCGCTATCGCAGCGCGCCCGCAATCGGCTAGCGGTCACCCGCGCTTTCCGGGGGTTTCCCTGCAGCCGGAGCCGGTTAGGATCGCAGCATGAGCCGCTTCGTCCATCCCGATCTCGCCCTGTCCCCGACGCTCGACGAGCGGGCGGGGATGGATTTCGTCTCCGCGCTGCGCAGCCATGTGCTGAACGACATGGCCGCCCACATGAAGACGCGCTGGACCGAAACCATCGCGCCGAAGCTGCCCGCGCCGCCGGCGACCGGGCAGGAGGTCCACAAGGCGATCAAGCCGGATCTGTTCTTCCGCTTCTATTCGGCGACCCGGGTCAACGCGCAGGAGATGGTGTGGGATTCGGTGCGCGGCACCGTCGAGCGCGAGCGCGCGGCCTTCGCCGGCCGCCTCGCCGGGCTGACCGGCAAGGCCGGCGGGACGCTCGAGCTCGATCCTGCACTCGAGGTGCCGAAGAACGTCTCGGCGATCGACGTCCACCTCATGCCGGGCGGCTACGCCAATGGCGCGGACGGCGCGGCGGGCGCGATCTACGAGAACGGCCTCGGCGTCTTCTCCTTCGGGCTGATGGGGGAGAACCTCGACGACATCGGCTCGTCGATCGCGCTGTGGCTGTCGGCGCGCTTCCCCGATTTCCGCCCGCAGCGCATCCTCGATCTCGGCTGCACCGTCGGGCACCAGACGCTGCCTTGGGCGCGCACCTATCCGGTGGCGGAGGTGATCGGCATCGACGTGGCGGCGCCCGGCCTGCGCTATGCCCACGCCCGCGCCGAGGCGCAGGGGGTCAAGGCGCACTTCAAGCAGCGCGACGCCCGCGCCACCGGCTTCGAAGACGGCAGCTTCGACCTCGTCTTCTCGTCGATGTTCCTTCACGAGCTGCCGCTGAAGGACATCCGCGCGGTGTTCGCAGAGGCGAAGCGGCTGCTGCGGCCAGGCGGGCTGATGCTCCATTACGAGCTGCCGCCCAACGGCCAGATGGACCCGTACGACGCCTTCTACCTCGACTGGGACTGCTTCTATAACGCCGAGCCCTACTACAAGGGCTACCGCGATCAGGACCCGGCCGAGCTGTGCCGCACGGCGGGCTTCGCCGCGGACGGCTTCTTCCAGGCGGTCGTGCCCTCGATCGGCTGGTACGGCGCGGACGCGGTGAAGGCCGAAGCCTCGGCCGAGGCGACCGGCATCGACGGGAACACCGGGCGGCTCGCCGACGGCGTGCGCTGGTTCACCTACGGGGCCTGGGCATGACCGAGCCGCTCCCGCGCGCCGCCAAGGGCGACCGGCCGACCTTCTTCGACGACCCCGCGGTCGATGCGCTGGTGACGATGGTGCTGGAGCTCGCCCGTGAGCAATGGGTGCTCCGCCACCGCCTCGCGGTGCTGGAGGATTATGTCGAGCGCAAGGAAGGCAGCCTCGGGGCGGTCGAGGCGCATGCGATGCCCGCCGACAAGACCGCCGCGCTCGACGCCCAGCGCGCGGAGTTCGTGACGCGCCTGTTCAGGGCTGTGGAGCGCTGACCCTCAGCTCGCGTCGAGCGCGTAGCCGGCCGAGCGCACGGTGCGGATCACGTCCGGCAGCGTGTCGTCGACGTTGATCGCCTTGCGCAGCCGGCGAATGTGCACGTCGACGGTGCGAATCTCGACATAGACGTCGCGGCCCCAGACCGAATCGAGCAGCTGCTCGCGCGAGAACACCCGCGCCGGATGTTCGAGGAAGTGGCGCAGCAGGCGGAATTCGGTCGGCCCGAGTGCGATCGGCTGGCCGTCGCGGGTCACCTTCATCTGCGCCAGATCCATCGAGATCCCGGCATAGTCGAGGCTGCCGCCAGCGAGTGCGGGGCGCAGGCGGCGCAACACCGCATTGATGCGGGCGATCAGCTCGCGCGGGCTGAACGGCTTGGTGATGTAGTCGTCGGCGCCCGTCTCCAGCCCGCGGATGCGGTCGGCCTCGTCGGCGCGGGCGGTGAGCATGAGGATCGGCACGTTGGCGGTCGCGGGCTTGCGGCGCAGGCGGCGGCAGACCTCGATGCCGGGCAGGTTCGCGATCATCCAGTCGAGCAGGACGAGATCGGGCCGCTCCTCGTCGGCGAGCGTCAGCGCCTCCTCGCCGTCGTCGGTGTGGACGACGTCGAAGCCGGCGGCGTCGAGATTGTAGCGGATCAGCTCGACGAGGCTGGCGTCATCCTCGACGACGAGGATGCGCGGCTTCACTTGGCCGCCCCGCCCGCCTCGATGGCCGCATAGGAGGGATCGCCGCCCTTCGGCCGCTCGCCGATATGCTCGCCGGTGACGCCGAAGTGCACCATCTCGGCGACGTTGGTCGCGTGGTCGCCGATGCGCTCAAGGTTCTTGGCGACGAACAGCAGGTGCGCCGACGGCGTGATGTGGTGCGGGTTCTCCATCATGTAGGTGAGGAGCGCGCGGAACAGGCTGTTGTAATAATCGTCGATGGTCTGGTCGCGGTTGCAGACGGCGAGCGCCTTGGCGGCGTCGCGGTCGGCGTAGGCGTCGAGCGAATCGCGCACCATCGCGGCGACATCGTCGGCCATCGCCGGCATCACGCTGATCGGCTGGATCGCGCTCGTCTGGGCAAGGACCGCCGTGCGCTTCGCGATGTTCTTGGCATAGTCGCCGATGCGCTCCAGCACCGCCGAGATCTTCAGCGCGGCGATGATCTCGCGCAGGTCGTCGGCCATCGGCGCGCGCAGCGCGATGGTGCGCACCGCGAGCCGCTCGACCTCGGCCTCGAGGCGGTCGATCTGGACGTCGGTCTCGACGACGCGCTGGGCCCGCTCGCTGTCGCGCTTGGTGAGCGCGTCGATCGCGGCCTTGATCTGCGCTTCGGCGAGCCCGCCCATCTCCGACACATAGGCGCGGAGCTGGCGCAGCTCGTCGTCGAACGACTTGACGGTATGGGCGCTGGTTTCAACCATGACGCAAACTCCTATCCGTACCGCCCGGTGATGTAGTCCTTCGTCCGGGTCTCGCGCGGGTTGGTGAAGATGTCGGACGTGTCGCCGTATTCGACGAGCGTGCCGAGGTGGAAGAAGGCGGTCTTCTGGCTGACGCGCGCCGCCTGCTGCATGTTGTGGGTGACGATGACGATGGCGTAGCGGCCGCGCAGTTCGTCGATCAGCTCCTCGATCTTGGCGGTCGCGATCGGATCGAGCGCCGAGCACGGCTCGTCCATGAGGATGACCTCGGGGTCGACCGCGATGGCGCGGGCGATGCACAGCCGCTGCTGCTGGCCGCCCGAGAGCGCAGTGCCGCTGTCGGCGAGCCGGTCCTTGACCTCGTCCCAGAGCCCGGCGCGGCGCAGCGAGCGCTCGACGATCACGTCCATCTCGGCCTTGGTGCGGGCCAGACCGTGAATGCGCGGGCCGTAGGCGATGTTCTCGTAGATCGACTTGGGGAACGGGTTCGGCTTCTGGAACACCATGCCGACGCGGGCGCGCAGCTGCACGACGTCCATGCCGCTGGCGTAGATGTCCTCGCCGTCGAGCTCGATCCGCCCCTCGACGCGCGCGCCGGGGATGGTGTCGTTCATGCGGTTGAGGCAGCGCAGGAAGGTCGACTTGCCGCAGCCCGACGGGCCGATGAACGCGGTGACGTCCTCGCGGCCGATGTCGATGGAGACGGCGTTGAGCGCCTGCTTGGGTCCGTAGAACACGGACACCTCGCCCGCGCGCATCTTGTAGGGCGCGGCGGCGGCCGTGGTCGCGGGGTTGGTCATGTCGTTCACCAGCGCCTCTCGAACTTGTTGCGCAGATAGATGGCGAGCCCGTTCATCAGCAGCAGCACCATGAGCAGCACGATGATCGCCGCCGAGGTCTTCTCGACGAAGCCGCGCGCCACCTCGTCGGACCAGAGATAGATCTGCACCGGCAGCACGGTCGCCGGCTGGGTCACGCCCGCAGGCACGTCGGCGACGAAGGCGCGCATGCCGATGAGCAGCAGCGGCGCGGTCTCGCCGAGCGCGCGGCTCATGCCGATGATTGTGCCGGTGAGGATGCCCGGCAGCGCCAGCGGCAGCACATGGTGGAAGACCACCTGCACCGGGGACGCGCCGACCGCGAGCGCGCCGTCGCGGATCGACGGCGGCACCGCCTTGATGGCGACGCGCCCGGCGATGACGATCACGGGCATCGTCATCAGCGCCAGCGTCAGGCCGCCCACGATCGGGGCCGAGCGCGGCAGGTTCATGAAATTGAGGAACACCGCGAGGCCGAGCAGGCCGAAGATGATCGAGGGGACGGCCGCGAGATTGTTGATGCTGACCTCGATGATGTCGGTCCAGCGGTTCCGCGGCGCATATTCCTCGAGATAGATCGCCGCCAGCACGCCGACCGGGAAGCAGATCGACAGCGTCACCGCGAGCGTTAGCAGCGAGCCCTTCAGCGCGCCCCACACGCCCGCCAGCTCCGGATCCGTCGAGTCCGCGACCGACAGGAAGGCGGTGTTCCAGCCGGTGCGCAGCAGCTTGCGGCGTTCGAGCGAGTCGTAGCGCAGCAGGAGGTCGGCGGAGACGGTGCGCCCCGCCCGGTCGAGCCGGCCCTTGGCGAGCTGGTCGACGACGCTCGTCGCCGGCACCCAGACGTCGGCCTGCATGCCGAGCAAGTCGGGACGCTTGGCCAGCATGTCGCGCAGCGTCAGCCATGCGCCCTCGCTGATCATGCCCTCGCCGTCGGGCCCGAGCGAATTGGTGACGCCGTTGGCGAGCACGGTCTGGAAGTCGGCCGCGCCGAGCGCCGCCTCGGCGCCGGGGCCGGTCAGCTGTTCGGGGCGCAGGTTGAGCACCGCCGGATCGAAGGCGACGGTGACCTTGACCTCGGTGCGCTCGAAGCCGGTGAGGCCGTTGCGGCCGATGGTGAACAGCAGGAAGGCGAGGAAGCTCGCCGCCAGCACGAGCGCGGCGAGGCCGACGAGCCGGAACAGCCGCTCGCTGCGATAGCGGCGGCGGATGCGGGCGCGCATCTCCGCTGACGCCCAGTCGGTCGGGCGGCGCGTCGGGCCGGCGGGCGGGGTGGCGGCGGCGCTAGTCATAGGCCTCGCGGTAGCGCTTGACGACGCTGAGCGCGTAGACGTTGAGCGCGAGCGTCACGAGGAAGAGGACGAGCCCGAGCGCGAAGGCGCTGAGCGTCTTCGCCGAATCGAACTCCTGGTCGCCGGTGAGCAGCTGGACGATCTGCGTCGTCACCGTCGTCACCGACTGGAAGGGGTTGGCGGTAAGGTTGGCGGCCAGACCCGCCGCCATGACGACGATCATCGTCTCGCCGATGGCGCGGCTGACCGCGAGCAGGACGCCGCCGACGATGCCGGGGAGGGCCGCCGGCAGCATGACGCGGCGGATTGTCTCCGAGGGCGTCGCGCCCATCGCCAGGCTGCCGTCGCGCATCGCGGATGGGACCGCCGTCAGCGCATCGTCCGCCATCGAGGAGACGAAGGGGATGATCATGATGCCCATCACGGCACCCGCCGCCAGCGCGCTTTCGGACGAGGCGCTGCTGATGCCGATGGAGAGCGCGAAGTCGCGCACCGCCGGCGCGACTGTCAGGGCCGCGAAATAGCCGTAGACCACGGTCGGGACGCCGGCGAGCAGCTCGAGCAGCGGCTTCAACACCTTGCGCGCCGTCGGGTTGGCGTATTGCGTCAGATAGACCGCCGACATCAGCCCAAGCGGGATGGCGACGATCATGGCGATGATCGCGCCGATGAAGACCGTGCCCCAGAATAGCGGGACCGCGCCGAACGCGCCCGACGAGCCGACCTGATCGGCGCGCATCGCGGTCTGCGGCGACCAGGTGGTGCCGGTCAGGAACTCGATGGGCGAGACCATCGTGAAGAAGCGCCAGCTTTCGAACACCAGCGAGGCGACGATGCCCACCGTCGTCAGGATCGCGACGAGCGAGGCGGTGACGAGCACTGCCATCACCACGCGCTCGACGCGGGTGCGGGCGCGAAAATCGGGGCGGACGCGGGTGTAGCCCCAGGCGCCGCCGGCAGCGGCCAGCGCCAGCGCGAGGATGCCGACCGCGATCGTGCCGCCGCGCTCGGTCGCGCGCCACAGCTCGGCGGCCTTGCCGGCGACTGGGTTGAAGGCGCCGGGCAGGTCGCCGCGCGCGACGCTCTTGGCTTCGGTCAGGATCGCCTGCTGCTCGACCGGGGTCGCCGGAAGCTCGGCAGCCGGGATGGCGGCGAGAACGCGGTTGGCGACGATCGAGTCGCCGGTGACGCCCCAGGCCGCGACAAGCAGCAGCGCCGGGCCGAGCGCGCACAGCGCGACCCACCAGCCGTGCTGGGCCGGGCGCGAATGGATCTGGAGACGGTCGACGGTGCCGGCAAAGGCGATGGCGCGCGCACGGCCGGCGAGCCACGCGACCAGCCCGAGCGCCGCCAGACCGAGAAGAACCACCCCAATGGTCACGTGAGAGAATCGCCTGCGCGAGTGACTGCCGCGCGCTGTCCTAGCGCCCGACCCGGCAGCGCGTATGACGATTGCGTTTCACTTTTGTGACAGCCGGGGGCGGTCCGGCGGGGCCGGCGGGCGCGACAGTTCACACAAAGTATCAAGCCGGGAGGGGATCAAACCGATCCGTTCGTCAGCCGGGAGAACGAGCGCGCACCCCGCGACTCGGGAGTGCGGGACGGACGGAGTGTGAGCGAAGCGCGGGGGTGTAGGACAGCGATTTCTGCGGGGTGGGCCTCCGGGTTGGGTGG
>JADCGM010000084.1 GCA_020249025.1 Alphaproteobacteria bacterium | reverse complement strand
TCTATCCGGCGATGGCGGCGGCGATGCTTCCGGACGACTGGTTCCGCGGCAAGATCGTTCTGATCGGCGCCAAGCTGTCGATCACCGACCGCCACCGCACGCCGCTGCGCATCATCGACTCCGGCGACCGCGGCATGATGCCGGGCGTGTTCGTGCAGGCGCACGGCATCACCCAGGTGCTGGAGAACCGCAGCGTTCCGCGGCTGCCCGTCGGCGGCAACATGGCGATCGTTGCGCTGTTCGCCGTGCTCGGCGTCGGGGTCAGCCTGTTCAAGCGCGGCATCGCGTTCAACGTCGCGGTCGGGCTCGTCATCATCGTCGCCTATTGGGTGGGGGCGTTCCTCGGCTACGGCTATGCCGACCTGCCGCTGCTGCCGCTCGTCGCGCCGACGCTCGCCTTCGCACTGTCGCTGTGGATGATGGACACCTTCATCGGCCGCGCCGAGCGCAAGCAGCGCCAGTTCGTGCAGGGCGCCTTCTCGCGCTACGTCAGCCCGGCGGTCGTCGACCAGCTTGTCGAGAATCCCGAGGCGATGTCGGTTTCCGGCATCCGCCGCGAGGCGACCTTCATGTTCACCGACATCGCCGGCTTCACGACGCTGTCGGAGGTGCTCGGCACCGAGGAGCTGGCGAACACGCTGAACGCCTATCTCGACGGCGCCTGCGCCATCGTGCTGAAGCATGGCGGCACCATCGACAAGTTCATCGGCGATGCGATCATGGCGATCTTCAACGCCCCGATCGAACAGCCCGATCATGCCATGCGCGCGGTGCGCTGCGCGGTCGAGCTCGACGCCTATGCCGAGGCGTTCCGCATCGCGAAGAACGCCGAAAACAATCCCATCGGCATCACCCGCATCGGCATCCACACCGGCGAGGCGACGATCGGCAACTTCGGCTCGCAGCAGCGCATGGACTTCACCGCGCTCGGCGACACCGTCAACACCGCCGCCCGCACCGAGGGCGTGAACAAATATTTCGGCACCCGCATCTGCGTGACGCAGGAAACCGTCGACCGCTGCCCGGAGCTTCGCTTCCGGCCGATCGGCGACGTCATCCTCAAGGGCAAGCTGACGCCGGTGACGCTTTACAATCCGGCGCTCGACGACGCCGATCAGGGCCTGCGCGACGATTACATGGCGGCGTTCACGCTGCTGCGCAGCGAGGACCCGGCCGCGGTCGACGCCTTCAAGCTGCTCGGGGAGCGGTTCCCGGGCGATCCGATCGTGGATTTCCACCTGCACCGCATCGCCAAGGGGCTGGTGACGGCGAAGGTTGTGATGGACGACAAATAGTTGCCGGTGTGGTTGAAGACTGGGGGACGTTGGTGCGCAGTTCGATGACGGCTCTGGCCGCGGCGTTGGTCGCGATGCCGGCGATGGCGCAGTCCATCCAGGTTCCGAGCGCGGGCGACATCTCGCGCCAGCGCGTCGCGCCGCCGCCGCTGCAGGCCCCGAACTTCGACCTGCGCATCCAGAACCCCGAGCGCTCGGCAGTGCCGCGCGCGGTCGACGAGATCGAGTTCCAGGTGTCCTCGGTCGAGGTGCTCGGCGCGGCGCATTATCCCAAGGCCGAGGTCGATGCGGTGTTCGCCCCGCTGGTCGGGCGCATGATCGTGCTCGAAGACCTGCGCCAGGCTGCCCAGAAGCTCGAGGACCGCTACAAGGCGGACGGCTTCTTCCTCAGCCGCGTGTTCGTGCCGCCGCAGCAGGTGAAGGACGGCGTGCTGCAGGTGCAGGTCGTCGAGGGCCGGATCAGCGCGGTGTTCGTCGAGGCCCCTGACGCAGCCACCCGCCGCCGCATCGAGAAGGCGATGGCGCCGCTGCTCGAGATGACCCCGCTGAAGCTGTCGGCGCTCGAATCGCGGATGCTCATTCTCAACGACATACCGGGCCTGCGCGGCACCAGCCTGCTGCGCCCCGGCGCCGAACTCGGCGAAACCGAGATGGTCGTGACCGCCGAGAAGAAGGAGGACAACGGCCGCTTCTCGGTATCGAACACCTCGTCGAGCCTGATCGGCCCGTGGACCTATGCGGCGAGCGGCACGCTCAATCGCCCGTTCGGACGCACCGGCGCGCTCGATCTCGGCGTGGCGGCGGGCGGTCAGGATCTGGGCGAGATCACCTCGGGCAATGTCCGCTATGCCGAGCCGATCGGGCACCGCGGCCTCATCTTCAGCCTCGGCGGGGTGCTCGGTTTCGCCCATCCGGGCGGGACGGTGCGTGCGCTCGATGTCCGCAGCCGGATCATCTCGGTCGCGGCGCGGCTGCGCTATCCGCTCCTCCAGGGCCGCGAGAATTCGGTGTTCCTCGACACCGCGATCAATCTCAACCGCAGCCGGACGCGCGCGCTCGGTACGCGCATCACCGACGACAAGACGACGGTCGCCGAGGCGACGCTGTCGTGGCAGCAGAACGGCTGGGCCAATGGCGCGACGACGCTGAGCGCCAGCCTGTTCCGCGGGCTCGGGCTGTTCGATGCGCTCGATGCGGGCGATCCCCTGCCCTCCACTGCCGACTTCAAGCCGCGCTTCACGCGGCTGTCGCTGTCGGCGCTGCGGCTGCAGGGGCTGACCCAGACGCTGAGCGCGGTGATCCAGATGCAGGCGCAGCTGACCGATGACACGCTGCTGTCGGGCGAGCAGATCAGCTTCGGCGGCCCGGCCATCGGCCGCGGCTACGATCCGTCGCTGATCGCGGGCGACCGCGGCATCGGCGGCCTTGTCGAGCTGCGCTACGACACGCCGCTCGAGATTCCGAATGTCACCAAGGCGGTGCAGTTCTACGTGTTCGCTGACGCCGCGGCGGCGACGACGCTGACGACGCCGTCGGCGCCGAAGAGCACCGACCGGCTGTCGTCGATCGGCATCGGCCTGCGCACGACGCTGTTCGGCAAGATGCCGCTCGATCTCCAGTTCGCCGACGCGCGCCGGACCATCGCGGGCGACACCGGCCGCGACCCGCGCGTGACGATGTCGCTCGGGCTGGTGTTCTAGCCGACGATCGCCGCGAAGGTCGCCGGATCGACGTTGCCGCCCGAGAGCGTCACGGCGGCGACCTTGCCCGCAAGATCGACCTTGCCCGTCATCGCCGCGGCGAGCGCGACCGCACCGCCCGGCTCGACCACCAGCTTCAGCTCGGAGAAGGCGAAGCGAACCGCGTCGCGCACCTCCTCCTCCGAGACGGCAACACCGCGTGCCCCGCGCGACTGCAGGATGCCGAAGGTCAGCGGACAGGTGACGAGGGTCTGGAGCGCATCGCAGAGCGTCGG
>JADCGM010000083.1 GCA_020249025.1 Alphaproteobacteria bacterium | reverse complement strand
CTTCCGGCGCACGACGTGCTGCTCTGGGGCTCGCGCGGCATGGGCAAGAGCGCCCTCGTCAAATCCGCGGCCGCCGCGACCGGCCTTGCGCTCGTGGAAGCCGCCCGGGCCGAGATCGGCACGCTTCCCGCGCTGTTCCGCTCGCTCGGGACATCGGGGCGGCAAACGCTCGTCTTCATCGACGATCTGTCGTTCGAGGCCGATGATCGCGATTACAAGGCGCTGCGCTCGGTGCTCGAAGGCGGGATCGAGTCACGCCCCGACTGCGTCCGCCTCGCCGTCACGTCCAACCGCCGTCATCTCGTCGCCCGCGATATCGCCGAGAACGACGTGGGTTCAGCGATCAATCCGCGCGACGTCATCGACGACCGGCTGGCGCTCGCCGACCGCTTCGGCCTGAGCCTCGGATTCCACAACTGCGACCAGCCGACCTATCTCGCCATCGTCGAGGCCTATTGCGCCGCCCACGCCCTGCCCTTCGTGGCGGCCGACGCGCTGACCTGGAGCGTCACCCGCGGCGCCCGCTCGGGGCGCGTCGCATGGCAATATGTGCAGGAGCTGGCGGGCCGCGAAGGCGTGCGGCTGTAGGGCGCTGGCGGGGCCGGATCATCCGCCGCCCTCCCCTAAACGAGAAAGGGCGCCGCCGCAGCGACGCCCTTCCCCTGTCTCCTCCTGCTCCGGCGCTCAGCGCTTGAACAGGTTCTCCGCGGTGATCTCGCGCGGGGCCTCGATCTCGCCGCTGGCCTCGGCGACCGCGCGCTCGGCGGCGGCGCGCTCGGCGCGGAGCTGCTCGACCATCGCATCGCGGTCGGCGTCGTAGCGGGTGTCCTCGATGGTGATGCCGGCGCGCTTGGCGGCGAGCGCGATCGCGGCGTCGAGCTCGCGCTGCGAGCAGAGACCCAGCGTCACCGGGTCCTTCGGGGTGATGTTCTGGATGTTCCAGTGCGACTTGTCGCGGATCGCGGCGATGGTGCCCTTGGTGGCGCCGATCAGCTTGGCGATTTGGTTGTCGGTCACTTCCGGATGGTTGCGCAGGATCCAGGCGATTCCGTCCGGCTTGTCCTGGCGCTTGGAGACCGGCGTGTAGCGCGGGCCCTTGGTGCGCAGGATCTGCTCGGGGCCCTTGGTGATCTTCAGCGCATAGGCCGGATCGGCCTGGCCCTTCTCGATCTCCGCCATGGTCAGCTCGCCGGCGCGCACCGGATCGCGGCCGATGAGCTTCGTCGGCGTATTCTCGTCGGCGATCGCCTGGATCTCGAGGATATGGAGACCGCAGAATTCGGCGATCTGCTCGAAGCTGAGCGCGGTGTTGTCGACCAGCCACGAGGCGGTCGCGTGCGGCATGAGCGGAAAGGCCTGCTGGGCCATGGTGTCCTCCGGACAAAGAAAGGGCCGCCCGTTGCGGGGCGGCCGGTCGATGGGCTGACGCATAGACCGGACAGGCGTTGCGATCAAGCGCGCCCGGCTGTGCTAGGGGCATGAGCGATGCGATTCGCCGCCCGCCCCCAGCTCCGCTATTTCCGCGGCACCCGCGAGATCAGCCGCCGCGAGGCGCTGGCCGACTGGCTGCGCCATGCCAATGGCGAAAGCATCCCCGGCTCGGCGGCGCGCCGCACCTTCGAACTTGCCGAGGACACCGGCCGCAATCGCCCCGGCGAAGTCGCCATGGCCCGCCGCGCGCTCGATGCGGCCGGCCTGACCGTGACCGGGGTCGAGGGCCTCTAGCCGAGCGAGGCCAGTTCGCGGACGAGTTTCGCCGCGAGGATCGCGGTCACCCCGTTGACGTCGCGCGACGGATTGAGCTCGACGATGTCAGCGCCAACCAGCGGCCGGTCGATGCGGTGGATCAGATCGAGCAGCTGGCGCGTCGACAGCCCGCCCGGCTCGGCATGCGACACCCCCGGCGCGAAGGCCGGATCAAGCCCGTCGAGATCGATGCTGACGTAGAGCGGCCCATCCGGGATCGGCACGGCCTCCGGATCGAAGCGCCGCATTGGCACCACCTCCACCCCGAAACGCTCGGCCTGCGCCCGGCAGTGGCGGTTGAGCGTGCGGATGCCGACCTGCACGAGGCGCGTCGCCAGCCCGCGCTCCATGATCCGAGCGAAGGGCGAGGCATGGGAGGCCGGATTGCCCCCGAAATTGTCGTAAAGATCGGGGTGCGCATCGATATGGAGGATGCTGACCGGCCCAGTCCGCTTCGCCACCGCCGCCACCGCCGGCCAGCTGACCGCATGGTCGCCGCCGAGCAGGATCGGCGTCCGCCCGTCCCCCATCGCGTCGCCCACCGCCGCATCGATCAAGGCATGATCGTCACCGCCCGCATCGAGCGGCAGGTCGCCCAGATCGCGCAGATCGATGCCGTCGCCGATCTCGCGCCCATTCTCGGCCGCTGCATTGCCGGCGTCGCTCGCCAGCGCCGCGCGGATCGCCGCCGGGGCCGCTGCCGCGCCGCGCAGGAAGGACGAGTTGCGGTCGCTCGGCAGCCCGATCAGCGCGACATGGCGCGGATCAGTCATGGATACCTACGTACCCCGGCTCCAGCGCCACCGCCTCGAGCCACGCGTTCAGCCACGGCCAGGCCTTGAGATCGAAGCCGCCGTCGGCGGCGACATGGGTGTAGGCGTAGAGCGCGATG
>JADCGM010000082.1 GCA_020249025.1 Alphaproteobacteria bacterium | reverse complement strand
GAGGCCGCCGCCAGCCCGGAGGATTTCGCGCGCGTCATCAACATCGGCTCGATCGACGGCATCCATGTCTCGGGCATCGAAACCTACAGCTATGCGGCGTCGAAGGCGGGCATCAATCACCTGACGCGGATGATGGCGAAGTTCCTCGCCGCCAAGCACATCGCGGTGAACGGTATCGCGCCGGGCTATTTCCCCTCGAAGATGACGGCCGGCATCCCCGAGGAGTTCGCCGACATCTCGCTCGAACAGACCCCGATGAAGCGCCGCGGCCGCCCCGAGGACATGGCCGGCATCGCCATCTATCTCGCCTCCAAGGCGAGCGGCTTCGTCTGCGGCTCGGTGATCCCGGTCGACGGGGGCTACGCGACGACGGCGTAGGGGGTTGCCCCCCTAGCGCGCCATCAGGCGCTCCATCGCGGCGGCGACCACGTCGCGCGTCCGCCCGGCCTCGTCGCCGAGCGTCTCGTGCAGCAGCGGCCCGATCAGCCCGTCGCCCAATCCGGCGAGGATGAGCAGCAGCGCCATGTCGGCGATGCGCCGCCGCGCCTCGTCCGGCGGCAGGGTCGCGCCCTGCTCCAGCGCCTTCAACAGCGCCGGCAGCACCGCGAACAGCGGCTTCAGCCGCTCGGTCTCGCCACTGGCGCTGAGCCACGCCGTCAGCCGCGCGAGGCCGTGGTGGGTGTGCGCCTCGAACACCACGTCGACGATCTCCCGAGGAGTCGCGTCGCCGGCGCGCAGCCGCGCGACGACGCCCTCCACCCGCTGCACCGTCTCGACGATCATCCGCTCCATCAGCGCCGCCTGCAGGCCGGCCGCCGATCCGAAATGATGGAGCAGGTTCGCATGCCCCATCCCGATTCGCGCCGCGACCGCCTTCAAGGTCACCGCGCCGGGGCCGTCGGCAAGCAGCAGATCGCGCGCCGCGGCGATCGCGAGTTCGCGCGCTTCCTCAGCCGAACGCCGGATGCGGACTTTCTCTATTGACATCGATGTCAACAATTCCCAATCTGCCCCTCACGGACCCATAACCCTCCGCCGGGGACACGCCAATGACCGCTGCGACCGCCACGCCCGCCGACCTAGTCATCCAGCCGCGCAATCTGCGCTTCGGCCGCAACGAGCGCCGCGACCGCTGGTGGTATGGCGGCGACCCGGTCGCAACCGCCTTCCACAACGCGATGTCGGTGACCTTCCCGCAGGGAGAGGCCTTCTTCATCGAATCGGTCCGCCGCTTCCGCGACCAGGTGCCGCCGGCGCTCGCCGCCCAGATCGACGACTTCATCAAGCAGGAAGTCCACCACACCCGCGAGCATGTCGCCTTCAACCGCGCCGTCTCCGACGCCGGCTACGAGACCAAGGCGATGGAGGACTGGGTTCGCGACCGTCTCGCCGAGTCGCGCCAGCAGCACCCGGTCGCGCAGCTCTGCGTCACCGTCGCGCTCGAGCATTTCACCGCAATCTTCGCACACCGCATGCTGAAGGACGGCGACGCCTTCGCCGGCGCGTCCGAGGAGGCCCGCCGCATGTGGGTCTGGCATGCGATCGAGGAGGTCGAGCACAAGGCCGTCGCCTTCGACACCTACATGCACGTCACCCGCGGCCTGAAGCCGGCCAAGCGCTGGATGATCCGCAGCCTCGTGTTCTGGAAGGTCAGCATGAACTTCGTGCGCGGCCGCAGCCGCGACACGCTGGCGCTGCTGGCGCAGGACGGCATCACCGGGCTGCGCGCCAAGGCGATGGTGTTCTGGTATCTGTTCGGCCGTCCGGGCGCGCTGCGCCGCGTGTTCTGGCTGTGGCTCAGCTACTTCCGCCCGGGCTTCCACCCGTGGGACCACGACGACCGCGACCTGCTCCGCGCCGCCGAGGCCAAGTACGGCCTCGCCATGCCGGAGAAGCTGGCGGCCTGAGGCGGCGCGGGTCGCCCCAACTCCCCCCGCCTTGATAGGTTGTCGCCCCTGCCCCGCGCCCCCTAAGCTGCGGCAAAATCGATCCGGGGAGCGTCGCCGCATGGCCGACATCTACGACTACATCATCGTCGGCGCGGGCAGCGCCGGTTGCGTTCTCGCCAATCGCCTGTCCGCCGATCCGACGAAGCGCGTGCTCCTGCTGGAGGCGGGCAGCCGGGACAAGGGCATGATGTTCCATATGCCCGCCGGCATCGCCGAGATCCTGCCGCCCGAGAAGGCGCACAAGTCCAACTGGAACTACTGGACCGCGCCGCAGCGGCACCTCAACGGCCGGAAGCTCTACTGGCCGCGCGGCAAGGCGCTCGGCGGCTCCTCGTCGATCAACGGCATGGTCTATATCCGCGGCCACGGCAGCGACTACGACCACTGGTCACAGCTCGGGTGCACCGGCTGGGGCTGGGCCGACGTCCTCCCCTATTTCCGGCGCGCCGAAAGCTCCGAGCGCGGGGCCTGCGACTGGCATGGCGGCGATGGGCCGCTGCACACCTCGACACGCGTGCTCCCGCACCCGCTCACCGAAGCCTTCATCGACGCCTGCGACGAGGCGGGTATCGGCCGCACGTCGGACTTCAACGGGCCGCAGATGGAAGGCGGCGGCTATTATGATTCGACGACCAAGGACGGCAGCCGCTGGTCGGCGGCGAAGGGCTATCTGACGCCGGTGCTGTCGCGCCCCAACCTCACCGTGATGACCGGCGTCCTCGTGGAGCGCGTGGTGTTCGACGGCAAGCGGGCGACGGGGGTCGCCATCCGCCGCGGTGGGCGCAGCGAGACCGTGCAGGGCCGCGAGATCCTGCTGTCCGGCGGCGCGATCAACTCGCCTCAGCTGCTGATGATGTCGGGCGTCGGCCCGGCCGCGCATCTCCAGTCGCTCGGCATCCCGGTCGTCGCCGACAGCCCCGAGGTCGGGCGCAACCTGCAGGATCATCTCGACGTGATCCTGCAGTGGGAATGCCTGCAGCCGATCACGCTCAATGGCAACGCCGCGTTCACCGCGAAGATCGGCGCGCTGCTCAACTGGGTGTTCCGCAAGGACGGCTCGGGAAGCTACATCCCGACGCCCGCCGGCGCCTTCTTCTCGACGCGCCCCGGCCTGTCGGCGCCGGACGTCCAGATCCACTTCGTCGCCGCGCGCGTGAACCCGCACGGGCGCGACGGACTCGATCCGGGACACGGCTTCCAGATGCACGTCTGTCAGGTGCGGCCCGAAAGCCGCGGCCAGATCACGCTCGCCTCGCCCGATCCGGCGGCGCATCCGGTGATCGACCCCGACTATCTGTCCGCCCCCGCCGACATCGAGACTCTGCTCGCCGGGATCGAGATCACCCGCAAGATCGCGCGGTCGCCAGCCTTCGATCCCTATCGCGGCAAGGAATATTGGCCGGGCGACGGCGTCAATTCGCGCGAGGAGATGATCGCCGCGATCCGCGACTGGGCGGAGACGATCTACCACCCGGTCGGCACCTGCCGCATGGGCGCGGACCCGGCGAGCGTGCTCGATCCCGAGCTGCGCGTTCGCGGAGTCGAGGGACTGCGCGTCATCGACGCCAGCGTCATGCCGACGCTCGTCAGCGGCAACACCAACGCCCCGACGATCATGATCGCCGAAAAGGCCAGCGACCTGATCCTCGCCGCGGGCAAGCAGCAGCTGGCGGCGTAAGGCGCCGCACCTCATTCTCCCCTCCCCGACGGGGAGGGGCCGGGGGCGGGGGCGTCGGCTGCGAAGACAGCCGAACCCGGTTTCCGGACGAAGCACGGCTGTCGTCGCAGCCGGTGCACCCTCCCCTACCCCTCCCTCAAGGGAGGGGAGTAAGAAGGAGCGCCCCGGCTCGGGGCGCTCGAGCTTGAGTTGACCGGAGATTCCAGCGTGACCACCGACGTCGAGCCCTTCACCATCCCGATCGCCGAAGAGGAAGCGGCGTGGATCCGCGACCGCGTCGCCGCCTTCCGCTTCTTCGAGGAGCCGAAGGGCGCCGGCTGGAACTTCGGCGCCAACCGCGCCTATCTGGAGGCGCTGCGCACCCACTGGCTGGAGCGTTTCGACTGGCCGGCCGCGGTCGCGCGGCTCAACCGCCATCCGCAGGTGCGCGTCGAGGTCGAGCCCGGCTTCCGCCTTCACGCGGTGCACAAGCGCTCGTCGCGCCCCAATGCCCGGCCGCTGCTCATCGCGCACGGCTGGCCGGGGTCGATCCTCGAATTCGACGCACTCATCGAGCGCCTCGCCGAGCCCGAGGACCCGGCCGCGCCCGCCTTCCATGTCGTCGCGCCGTCGCTTCCCGGCTACGCCTGGTCCGACAAGCCCGAGTTCCCGATGGGGCCGCGCGCGGTGGCCGGGCTCTACGACAAGCTGATGGGCGTGCTCGGCTATGAGCGCTTCATCTATCAGGGCGGCGACTGGGGCTGCGTCATCGGCGGCTGGATCGGCCTCGACAGCGCGCGCGTCACCGCGCTCCACATCAACGGCTTCGGCCTGCGCCCCGCCGACATGCGTCCGACGACGCCCGCCGAGGAAGCGTGGCTGCAGAAGGCGATCGGCATCCGCGAGCGCGAGACCGCGTATCTGCAGCTTCAGGGCACCAAGCCGCAGAGCCTTGCCTATGCGATGATGGACAGCCCGATGGGCGTCGCCGCGTGGCTCGCCGAAAAGTTTGCCGGCTGGTCCGACATCCCGGGCGGCCCGACCGTCGAGACCTACCCATTCCCGATGGACACGATGCTCACCAACATCATGATCTATCTGACGTCGCGGAGCTTCCACACCGCGACCTGGATCTACGCCGGCATGTTCATCGAGGGCGGCTTCTCGATTCCCGCCGGCCGCCGCATCGAGGTGCCGACCGGCGTCGCTGCCTTCCCGAAGGACCTGCTCGCCTTCCCGCCGCGCCCGATGGCCGAGCGCGGCTACAAAATCGTGCACTGGACCGACATGCCGCGCGGCGGCCATTTCGCCAGCCTCGAGGAGCCCGAGCTGTTCCTCGCCGATCTGCGCAAGTTCGTCGGCGCGCTGCCGGCATGAAGGCGCTGCTGCTTGCGCTGCTGATCGCGGCAGCCCCGGCTGAGGCGCAGACGCGCTTTACCGGGGACCGCGTCGACGGCGTGCCCGTCATCGACCGGCTCGATGCGGCGGCGCTCAAGACCGGCACCTACCGCTTCTGGTTCCGCGCCGGCGACACCGCGCTCGGCCACGGCTGGTATGTGCCCGTCGTCGTCGTGCGCGGCGCCAGGCCGGGGCCGAAGCTGCTGCTGACCGCCGCGGTCCACGGCGACGAGCTGAACGGCATCGACGTCATCCACCGGCTTGTCGCAACGCTCGATCCGAAGGCGCTCGTCGGCACCGTCACCGCTGTACCGGGCGTCAACACGCCGGGTCTGCTTCAGGGCCAGCGCGAGTTTTCAAGCGTCGCGGCGCCCGGGCTCAACCTCAATCGGGTGATGCCGGGCGACGAAGCCGCTGACGATCCGGCGCGGCGTTACGCCGGGCGGCTGTGGAACCGCATCTTCCGGCCCAACGCCGATACCGCGGTCGATCTTCACACCCAGTCGCGCGGCACGGCCTATGTGCTCTACGCCTTCGCCGAGGCCGGCCGGCCGCAGGAGATCGCGCGGCTGATGCGCCCCGACATCATCAAGCTCGATCCGGGCGAGAAGGGCACCGTCGAGAACGAGCTGAACCGGGTCGGCATCCCGTCGATCACGCTGGAACTCGGCAAGCCCGACGCCTTCGATCCCGAGATGGTCGCGCGCGGCGTCGCCGGGGTGCGCAACCTCATGATCGATCTGCGCATGATCGAGGGCGCGGTGACGCCGCCCGCCGACACCTATGAGGCCAATGCCATCACCGTCGTGCGCACGCCGCGCGGCGGCATCGCGCGGCTGCTCGTGGCGCTCGGGGCGGAGGTCGAGAAGGACCAGCCGGTCGCCATCGTCACCGACGCCTTCGGGCTCAATCCGCTGACGCTG
>JADCGM010000081.1 GCA_020249025.1 Alphaproteobacteria bacterium | reverse complement strand
CAAGGGCGCATGTTTCCGGTCGGACATCGCTACCTCGGCCGCGATCCGCGCGAGCGCATCGAGGACGCCGTCGCCCGCGCCGTCCATGCGGCGCTGCGCGAGGAAGAGGGCAGCCTGCTCGTCTTCCTGCCGGGGGCGGCGGAGATCGAGCGCACCGCCGAGCGCCTGTCGGTTCCCGCCGATGTCGATGTCCACCGCCTCTACGGTGCGCTCGACGGATCGGTCCAGCGCGCCGCCATCGCCCCGGCGCCTGCCGGTCGCCGCAAGGTCGTGCTCGCCACCAGCATTGCGGAGACCAGCCTCACCATCGACGGAGTCCGCGTCGTCATCGATTCCGGTCTCGCCCGCCGCCCGCGCTACGAGCGCGGGACGGGGCTCACCCGGCTTGTCACCGAGCGCGCCAGCCAGGCTGCGGTCACCCAGCGCGCGGGACGTGCGGGCCGCACCGCGCCGGGCACCGCGTGGCGGCTGTGGGAGGAGGCGCAGACCGGCGGCCTGCCGCGCTTCGATCCGCCCGAGATTCTCGAAAGCGATCTCGCTGGCCTGCTGCTCGACCTCGCCATCTGGGGCGTCGCCGATCCGGCCAGCTTGCGCTGGCTCGATCCGCCGCCTGCACCAGCTATCTCCGAGGCTCGCGAGCGGCTGACGCTGCTTGGCGCCATCGACGCCGATGGGCGCGTCACCGCGCACGGCAAGGCGCTGGCCAAGCTGCCGCTGCCGCCGCGGCTGGCGCACATGCTGGTGCGCGCCGGTGAGTTGGGACTGGGCAGGATGGCAGCCGACGCCGCCGTGCTCGTCAGCGAGCGCGGTCTCGGCGGCAACGATCCCGACGCCGAGCAGCGCCTCGCCGGGTGGCGACGCAGCCGCGACCGCCGCGCCGAGGCGGCCCGCGGGCTTGCCCAGCGCTGGGCGCGTCTGGCCGGCGGCGTCGACGGCGACATTCCCGCCGATGCGCTCGGCCGCGTTCTTGCGCTCGCCTGGCCCGATCGCGTCGCGCGGCGGCGGCCGGGCGGGGAGGGGACGTGGCTGATGCGCAACGGCCGTGCGGTCACGCTCGATCCGGCGTCGTCGCTGGCGCGCAGTGAGTGGCTGGCGGTCGCCGAAGCTTCGGGCGCAGCGCAGGGCGCGCGCGTGCTGCTCGCCGCGCCGCTGGAGGCCGCTTCGGTCGAGGCGATGTTTGCGGACGCCATCGAACGGCAGGCCAGCGTCCGCTTCGACAAGGCAACCGAGGCCGTGGTCGCCGAGGAGCGGCGCACGCTCGGTGCGATCACGCTGGCGCGACGCCCCGCGACATCCGCCGACCCTGACGCCGTCCGCACCGCGCTTCTCGAGGGTTTGCGCGGCATCGGGCTCGACCGGCTTGCCTGGAGCGCGGCCTCCCGCTCGTTGCGAAGCCGGGTCGCGCTGCTGCGGTCGCTCGGCGAGGATCTCCCCGATCTGTCCGATGATGCCCTGGCCGCCGATACCGGCTGGATCGAGCCGGCGCTGGATGGCGTGCGCAAGCTCTCCGCGATCGATCCGGACGCGCTCCACACCGCCCTCGAATCGTTGATCGACTGGCCGACGCGCCGCCGCATCGATGCGCTGCTGCCCGCGCGCTTCGAAACCCCTGTCGGGGCCAGCCATGCCATCGACTATGACGCCGAGGGCGGGCCAGCCGTCGAGGTCCGCGTGCAGGAGCTGTTCGGGCTCGCCGCGCATCCTTCGGTCGCCAGTGGCAAGCTGCCGCTGACGCTCGTCCTGCTCTCGCCCGCGCACCGGCCCATTCAGGTGACGAAGGACCTCCCCGGCTTCTGGCGCGGCTCGTGGGGCGCGGTGAAGGCCGAGATGAAGGGCCGCTACCCGAAGCACCCCTGGCCCGACGATCCGGCCAATGCGCGCCCGACGACGCGCACCAAGGCCGCCGATGCGCGCCGCCAGTCTTGACGGCGCGCGCCCGGACGCCCATTCCCTCCGCCGACGTTTCACCAGACCGGAGCCGCCGATGCGCGCGCGCATCATCCAGGAAGACCGCAGCACCACCCAGTCGGGCAAGGCCCATGCCGGGCAATGGCGGCTGGAGTTCGACGCGCCGAGCGGCGTACGCCACGATCCGCTGACCGGCTGGCTCGGTTCGGGCGAGACCCAGGCGCAGATCCGGCTGACGTTTCCGACGCTCGAGGCG
The DNA here is from genome assembly GCA_020249025.1 of Alphaproteobacteria bacterium. Classification (GTDB taxonomy): domain Bacteria; phylum Pseudomonadota; class Alphaproteobacteria; order Sphingomonadales; family Sphingomonadaceae; genus JADCGM01. The sequence goes on along the minus strand of JADCGM010000081.1, from coordinate 2,890 downwards.
GCGCAGGATTATGCGCGCCGCAAGGGGCTTGAGGTCGATATCCGCCCCGCGCCGCAGCGGCCGCTCAGAATCCAGGCCTACGCGGACAATTTCCGCTAGGCTTTCGCCCACGCGCCCGTAGCTCAGCTGGATAGAGCACGTGCCTTCTAAGCTCGGGGTCGCAGGTTCGAGTCCTGCCGGGCGCGCCATTTTCCGTTTCGCAGGAGCCTTTCGATGACCGACCTTCCGCAGACTCTCACCCTGACGCTCGAGACCGGCGACGTGGTCATCAAGCTGCGCCCCGATCTCGCGCCGGGCCATGTCGAGCGCATCTCGTCGCTCGCCAACGAGGGCTTCTACGACGGCGTCGTCTTCCACCGCGTCATCCCGGGCTTCATGGCGCAGGGCGGCGATCCGACCGGCACCGGCACCGGCGGCTCGAAGCTGCCCGACCTGAAGGCCGAATTCTCCGACGCGCCGCACGTCCGCGGCGTCTGCTCGATGGCGCGCACCAGCTACCCGCACTCGGCGAACAGCCAGTTCTTCATCTGCTTCGACGACGCGACCTTCCTCGACCGCCAGTACACCGTGTGGGGCGAGGTGACGTCGGGCATGGAGCATATCGACGCGCTGCCGAAGGGTGAGCCGCCGCGCAGCCCGGGCAAGATCGTCAAGGCGCGCGCCGCCTGACGAACGGACGGCGCGCGAGCCTAGCTCGCGCGCCAGTCCAGCTCGACCGCCTCGAAGCGGTCGGTGACGGGGTCGAGAACGCGCAGCAGCCCCTCGGTGATCGCAAAGTGCGCGCCCTGGAGCTTCAGGCGGCCGTCCTCGACGCGCTCGGCGACGAAGGGGAAGCTCATCAGATTGGCGAGGCTCAGGCGGATCGCGGCCTGTTCGAGCGCGCGCTGCGCATCGATGTCGGGGCTGAGCGCGGCCGCTGCGCGCACCTGATCGCGCGCCGGGCGGATCATCGACATCCAGCGCCCGATGAACTTGCCCTCGCCGATGGCCGCTTCGTCGAACGCGCCCGACAGCGACGCCTGGATGCCGCCGCACATGCCATGGCCGAAGACGACGATGTGGTGCACCTCGAGCTGCGTCACCGCATATTCGATCGCCGCCGATGCGCCATGCTGCCCGCCCGCCGGTTCATAGGGCGGCACGAGATTGGCGACGTTGCGGACGACGAACATCTGCCCGGGCTCGGCGTCGAACACGATGGTCGGATCGACGCGGCTGTCCGAACAGGCGATGACCATCACCTTCGGCGACTGGCCCTGATTGGCCAGCGCGTCGTAGCGGGCGCGCTGATCGGAATAGGGACCGGAACGGAAACGGCGGTAGCCGTCGAGCAGCGCGCGGAACTCGGGCATCTCTAGAAGCGGGCCTCGCGGACGACATCGACCTGGGATCGGGTCAGCAACAGGCTGTAACTGTCGAGAAGCGGCGACAGGGCCGCGATCAGCGCATCGGCCTTGTCGCGGCTGGTGACGGTCCAGAACATCACCTTGGACGCCGCGCCCGTCAGCTGGTCGTCCGACCAGCGCCCGCCGTGCCCTTTGCCGCCCAGCGTCGGCAGCAGCGTGTAGCCGCTCACGCCCGCCTTGTCCGCGGCCTCGGTGACCCGGCGGACGAGGGGCTGGTCGACGAGGATCTCGATCTTGTCGCGGGTGCCGCTCATGCCGCCAGCCTCTGCGCCAGCCACGCCATCAGCGCAATGCCGAAGGTGACGTTGAACGGAAATGTTACGCCGAGAGAGAGGGATAGATAGAGCCCGGGGTCCGCTTGCGGCAGCGCGAGACGCATCGCGGCCGGGACCGCGATGTAACTGGCGCTCGCAGCGAGCACGCCGAGGCCCGCCGCCGAACCGACGTCGAGGCCGATCAGCGTTCCGAGCACCACGCCCAGCGCGCCGTTGAACACCGGCATGAGGATCGCCAGCATCACGAGGCGGACGTTCAGCAGCTTCGAGCCCAACAGCCGGCGTGCGGCGATCAGGCCCATGTCGAGCAGGAACAGGCAGAGCGCACCGCGAAAGGCGGTGTCGAACACCGGCTTGATCGGCTCGACGCCGTCCTTGCCGGCGATCAGCCCGATGACGAAGCTGCCGAGCAGCAGCACCACCGATCCGTTGAGCAGAACCTCGCGCAGCAACTCGCCGCGATGCTCGCTGGCCCGCTGCGCGCCGCCGCGCCGGGCGAGCACGAGCCCGGACAGGATCGCCGGCGTCTCCATCAGCGCCAGCACCGCGACCATGTAGCCAGCCGGCGCGATCCCCGATCCGGTAAGGATGTCGACCGCGGCGGCGAAGGTGACAACGCTCACCGAGCCGTAATGCGCGGCGACCGCCGCCGCATTAAGCGGATCGAGCCCGCCGACCCGCCGCAGCAGGAAGGCGGCGATGAAGGGGATCGAGAAGCTGAGCCCCACGCCGACGCCGATCGCCGCCAGCATCGTCGGATCGAATCCGGCCGAGGCGACGTTGACGCCGCCCTTCAGACCAATCGCCGCCATGAGGTAGAGCGACAGCCCCTTGGCGACCGATTCCGGAATGGAGAGGTCGGACCTGGCGAAGGCCGCCAGCGCTCCCAGCACGAAGAACAGGATCGCCGGGGACAGAAGGGTGTCGAGCGCGCTCATGCCGGGTCCGTAACCCGCACCCCCGGACCTGTCCAGTTGACGCGCCGGCCGGCGCCACGCGGCATGCCGATGCCGGTTGGCGCGCGGCGGCTGCGTCGCTATCTAGCGCGCATGTCCGAGACCGCTCCCGCCATCCGCGTCCGCAAGCCCGACTGGCTGCGCGTTCGCGCGCCCACCTCGGTCGGCTTCGCCGAGACGCGCAAGCTGATGCGGCAGCTCAATCTCAACACCGTCTGCGAGGAAGCGGCCTGCCCGAACATCGGCGAGTGCT
>JADCGM010000080.1 GCA_020249025.1 Alphaproteobacteria bacterium | reverse complement strand
CGGTTGCAGAGGTCAACTGACCTCGATCCAGACGGCATTCGACGATCGCCCACTCGGACCACCCGGTATGGTGCGTGAATGGCTCCGGCATCGCGGGCTCCGATGATAGGATGAATTGGGACGCCGGCGACATTGCGGGCCTTGTGTCAGCTGCCGTGCATATCACCGGCTATGGTTTCTATCTATCGCTGATCCGCGGTGGTGCCATCACGCCAAATGCGACGTCCGTCGCACTCTGGCTGTTCGGCAATGTCGTTTCGCTATGGGCCTACGGTCTTGTCACGCAGGACTTGGCAAAGCTGGCGGTGCCAATCGCCTGCACCGCGGGAATGGTTCTGGTCGCCGTCGAGGCGGTGCGCCTGCGCCGCTTCGTGGTGCCCGATGCTACAGATCTTTGGCTGGCCGCACTGGACGTCTGTGTGATTGCTACTTGGCTCGTAGCGAGGAACGCATCCACAACCTATGTCGCGCTCCTGATCGACACCGTCTTTAGCTTTGTGCCCATCCTCCGATCGACATGGCGAACCCCGTCGCACGAGAACTGGAGGCCGTGGTTCATCTGGACCGCTGCCTATGGCCTGATGTTTGCGGTGGCCTTGCTTCACTGGGAAGGTTGGATGCCGGCGGCGCTCCCACTAGCCTATGTCGTCTGCCATTTGGCCGTTGGCTTAGTATCGACCCGCGCTGCGACCGACACCCGGCGCCTCAGGTGAGGCCATAGCAACCTGAATGGTCGAGTCAGACCAACTCGCAATGATGACCGAGGCAACGGATCAACGAGAGTCACATTGACTCAACCTTACCGCACCTGTCACAGACGTATGTCGAGCGAGTTACGGCGCATTTTCGGCAAAACTCATCGCCGTCTCTATCGTAAACTAGGACTGACCTACAATCGATACACCTCACTGGGTTCTCGAAATATCCGCAACTGCTGCACTTATGCGCGACGACAGTCATGCTGCCTCCTTGCAACCAACGGGCGCGGGCAATACCGATGCAACGATTACTAGACACGCGAACACGGCGCTCTGCAGTCTTCGGGCCGACCCGGATGCCGGCATCAAGACGCTTTGCAGGCAAATGACGCCATTACTGCTGTATCCCGGTGGCCCCGGTGTTCAGCAGCCAAGCGTGATGATACCCGATCTTTTCTCGAAGAGCTGCGGTTTTTTCGCTGACCTTGCAGGGTGCTATCGACAGGCCAGATGCTCTCCCGTTGGAGGTGGAAGTCTCAGCCAAGACGCGCGCTTCCTGCAGCGGCCGCTCACTTCGGACCTAAAGCTTGAGCGACGCTTATGCCTGTGACCAGTCGGCAGTTGGTTGTCCGCTGCCGGGATCACGAGGCTTGATGTCGAACGTCCGTAATGACGCGCGGACCGCACCTTGGCTCCCCTCCCCGATGACGGGACGCCAGAACAGGCCCCCTCTCAAAAACCCAGTGGACGCCGCACGCCCGGGCAGGGCATCCCCTCGCGTAACGAAACCCCGCTGTCCGGAGCCCCTGCGCCATGACCATGCCCGCCGTGATGAAGGGTCGCCTGTCGATCCCGGTGATCGCCTCGCCGCTGTTCATCATCTCCAACCCGGACCTTGTCATCGCGCAGTGCCAGGCCGGCGTCGTCGGCTCCTTCCCGAGCCTCAACGCACGTCCGCTCGCGCAGTTCGAGGAGTGGCTGGAGCGGATCACCGGCACGCTCACCGACAAGGACGCGCCGTTTGCGGTCAACCTCATCGTCCACCGCTCCAACGACCGGCTGCTCGACGATCTGAAGCTGTGCGTGAAGTACAAGGTACCGCTGATCATCACGTCACTGGGCGCGCGCGAGGACGTCAACGAGGCGATCCACAGCTATGGCGGGATCGTCATGCACGACGTCATCAACGACCGCTTCGCGCGCAAGGCGGTCGAGAAGGGCGCGGACGGGCTCATCACCGTCGCGGCGGGCGCGGGCGGCCATGCCGGCACGCTGTCGCCCTTCGCGCTGGTGCAGGAGGTGCGGCGCTGGTTCGACGGGCCGCTGGCGCTGTCGGGCTCGATCGCGACCGGCGACGCGGTGCTGGCCGCGCAGGCGATGGGCGCCGACCTCGCCTATATCGGCTCGGCCTTCATCGCCACCGCCGAGGCGCGTGCCGACGAGCGCTACAAGCAGATGATCGTCGACTCCTCGGCCGACGACATCGTCTATTCGAACCTCTTCACCGGCGTGCACGGCAATTACCTGAAGCCCTCGATCGTCGCCGCCGGCATGGACCCGGACAATCTGCCGACGAGCGATCCGTCGGCGATGAACTTCGGCTCGGGCGGCAACACCGACGCCAAGGCGTGGAAGGACATCTGGGGCTGCGGCCAGGGCATCGGCGCGGTCGACGCGGTTCGCCCGGCGGCCGACTATGTGGCGAAGCTCAAGCGCGAGTATGAGGCGGCGAAGGCGCGCGTGCTCGCGGCCTGACGGAACTCCGCGCCCCGGCGCGCCGTTGCCCCGGTCGGATCACATCTGGCCGGGGACGACGCCATGGAACTGACGATCTCGCTCGAGACCGTGTGCCGGATCATTCTCCGGGCGCGCGAATATGAGGCGCAGGTGCCGGCGGTCGATCCCGACGACGGCTCCAACCCCAGCGACGACCGCGCCGTCGAGGTGCTCGAGGACGAGAACAACCCAGCGGTCGAGGAAGAGCTGACCGCGATCATCGAGGACCTCGCCGAGGACGAGCAGGCCGAATTGATCGCGCTCGCCCTCGTCGGGCGCGGCAGCTACGACGCCAGCGAGTGGGACGAGGCGCTCACCGCGGCCGCCGAGGAGGTCGACGACCCCGCCGGCTGGCTCATGGGCCTCGCCCTCCTCAGCGCCTACCTCGAAGCCGGCCTCGCCGCGTTCGACCTCAGCTGCGACGACATCGGGCAGGTGGTCTAGACGCGCCAACGGGGGCGGACCCTTCCGGACCCGCCCCCGCTGTTTCCGCCTGAGCGCGAGGCGCTAGTCGTTGACCTGCCGCTTGAAGAACTGCGGGATCTCCAGCGGGTCCTCGCCAGCCGGGGTGCGGGCGGCGGGGGCGGGCTCGGCCTTCGCCGCCTTGGGCTTCGCCGGGCCGCGCGAGAGGTTCATCATCTTCTCGAACAGCGTCAGCGGGCGCTCGCCCTCCTCGGCGTCGGCTTCACCCGTCGACGGCGCGACATGGAAGTCCGACAGCCGCACCGGCTCGGCCGCAGCCGCCAGCGGCGGCTCCGGACGGACGAGCGGGATGATCTCCGCAGCCGGCACGAGGTCGGCGGCGGGCGCGTCCTCGATCACCTCGTCGGTGAGCTCCAGCGCCAGCTCCT
>JADCGM010000008.1 GCA_020249025.1 Alphaproteobacteria bacterium | reverse complement strand
GTCGGCAGAACCGGCGTCGGGGCCTCGTCGTTACCGCCGGTCACGGCCGCGGCGACGATGCCGGCAACCGCAACACCGGCGACGGCCGCAACCGTCACCAGCGTACCGGTGCCGGCCCCGCCAGCGCCGGTGCCGGCAGCACCGCCCGAAGGAGCCGACGGCGGAGTGGTCGTCTCGGCCGGAGTCGTCTGGGCCACTGCAGGGGTAACCTGGGCGGCGATCAGAGCCGAAGCAGCAATCGTCGAAAGAACACGCATTGGGAACCCCCTATATCCTCGTTCGGGTGGCGAATCTCGCATGTGCAATATCACGCCTGTTCGTGAATGCAACGGCGAAACAAAGAAACCGTTCCAAATCCTGTTGCTAAGGTGCATCACCTCGCGGCCGACCGACCGATTTATAGGCGAAGCCGGCCGCCCGCATCTCTTCCGGCGGGTATACATTGCGAAGATCGATGAAGATTCGCTGAATCATCAGTTCGCCGGCCCGCGCGAGGTCGAGCCCGCGCAGCTCGTTCCATTCGGTGATCAGCACCGCCGCGTCCGCCCCTTCGAGCGCCGCATAGGGATCCGCGCACCAATGCAGGTCGGGCAGCAAGGGTTCCGCCTGCGCGCGCCCCTCCGGATCATAGGCGCGAATCGTCGCCCCCTGCGCCTGCAGCGCGGGGAGAATCGCCAGCGACGGCGCGTCGCGCATGTCGTCGGTGTTCGGCTTGAACGTCAGCCCGAGCGCGGCGATCGTCTTGCCGCGGACATCGCCGCCGCAGGCCGCGACGATCCGCCGGACCATCGCGCGCTTGCGCTCCTCGTTCACCCGCACCGCGGCGTCGATGATCTTCAGCGGGCTGCCTGCCTCCTCGGCGGTGCGCAGGATGGCGAGTGTGTCTTTGGGGAAACAGGAGCCGCCAAAGCCAGGCCCAGGATGCAGGAACTTGTCGCCGATCCGCTTGTCGAGCCCGATGCCGCGCGCCACGCCCTGCACATCGGCGCCGACCTTCTCGCAGAGATCGGCGATCTCGTTGATGAAGCTGATCTTCACCGCGAGGAACGCGTTGGCGGCATATTTGATGAGCTCGGCGGTGGCGCGGTCAGTGAACAGGATCGGGGTCTCGCGAATCGACAGCGGCCTGTAGATCGCGCGCAAGACGCCCTCGGCATGCGAATCGCCGGCGGCGACCCCGCAGACGACGCGGTCGGGCCGCATGAAGTCCTCGATCGCCGAGCCTTCGCGCAGGAATTCGGGGTTGGAGGCGACGTGCAGCGCCTTTGCCGGCGCGGTCTCGCGGCAGATGCGCTCGACCTCCTCGGCCGTGCCGACCGGCACCGTGGACTTATCGACGATGACGCAGCCGTCCCGCGCCGCCGTCGCGATCTCGGCGGCCGCCGCATAAACATAGCGCAGGTCGGCATGGCCGTCGCCGCGCCGCGACGGCGTGCCGACGGCGATGAACACCGCATCGGCATCGGCGACGGCGGTCGCGGTGTCGGTGGCGAAGCGCAGGCGGCCGGCGCGGACATTGCGCTCCACCAGCGACTCGAGCCCAGGCTCGAAGATCGGGATCTCGCCCTTTTCCAGACGGGCGATCACCGCGGGATTGGCGTCGACGCAGACGACGTCGTGACCGAACTCCGAGAAGCAGGCGCCGGACACAAGGCCGACATAGCCCGTCCCGATCATGGCGATACGCATGGGGCAGTGCTCCGGATCAGCTGCGCCGGCGGCGCGCCGCGGTGAAATCGCTCAGAACGGCGGCGGTTTCGTGACAGGCGCCGGCGGCTCAGCCGCAATAGGCGGGCAGCGCCACCTCGGTTCCGGCCGCGCGCTTCTTCCACGCCTTGGCGGCGTCGCGGTACCAGTAGCCAGGCTGGACGCGGGTGCGCAGCAGCTCGCAGGCGGTCGTCGCCGCGACCTCGGAGACGGTCGCGCCGCGCTTGGTCGCAAGGTCGGTGTAATAGTCGCGGCGCTTGATGTTGATCGCATCGATCCGCGACTGGACGGCGGCGCTCGCCGGGCCGGGCGAACCGAGATAGCCGTCGGCCTGCTCGCCGGCCTCGCCGCTGGCGCGCAGCGCCTCGGCATCGTCGGACTGGGCGTGGGCGGCGGCCGTCAGCAGCGTCAGCGCGGCGGCGGCGGCGAAAGCGAAACGGGCGGCGGTCATCAGAACACTCCCGGGTTCTTGGCGATAAGGTCCTTCACGTCCTTCTCGAGACGCACGACGACCTCCTGGCGGATGTTCACATTGAGATTGATCTCGATCGGCTTGTCCGGGGCCTTCAGCTGCACGCAACCGGGCAGCGCCAACACCGCCGCCATCACCACTGCCGTCGTTCCTGCCCGCACGCGCGCCTCCCGATTACCTTATATCCATACAGCATAGCGCGGCTGACGCCGCGATGAACCGGTCATTTGTCGGGCTGCGGCGCGCCCTCGGCGGCCGCGCCGGCGCGGATCGTTTCGCGCACGTCGCCGAACGAGGCCGCCGCGCCGAGCAGCTGGCGGAAGGGCGCGCGCACCGTGACGTTGAACTTGAACGGCAGCCCGCTCGCCCGCACCGGCACGCCGCCCGCCGGGGCCACCGGGGCCTCGTTGGTGCCGGTGAAGCGGATGGCGGTGACGATCTCGCCGTCGAGCGCGCCGTCGAATTCCAGCCCGAGACTGCGGTAGCGCAGCCGCTTCAGCGCATCGAACGCCAGCCGCCCGCCCGCACCCATGGCATCGGCGCCGACCTCGCCCGCATATTGAATGACGCCGCCCGGCGGCCGCGCCACCAGCAGCCCCTTCTCGATCCGCCCGCTCGCGCCGTCGAAGACGAGCGGCATCTGACCGTCGAAGATGCCGGTGACGTTGAGGTTGGGGATATCGAAGCGGGCGAGGAACTGCGCCGCATCCGCGCCCTCGACATCGAGCGTGAAGCGCCGCAGCGGCTCGTCGGCGGCGATCTCGGTCGGCCTGAGGCTCAGCCGCCCGCCGACAAAGGGCCATTGGGCCCCGGCCACCGCCACCCGCGTCGGCCCGAGCATGCGGAAGGTGACGACCCCGTTCTCGACGAGGACGCCCGGATTGATCGAGGCGACCCGGACCGTCTGGCCGGCGGGCGTCGTCACCGCGATAAGATCGTCGAACTCGATCCGGCCGCTGACGCCGCCGACCGGGCCCAGCGCCGCGGTGGCGAGATCGAGCTTGGCCGTCTCGGCATGGCCGCGGCTGGTGACGCCGTCGGGCGTCCAGCGCACCGTGCCTTCGCCGGTGATGACGCCCTCGACATTGGCGACGACGCCGCGGAACGCCGTGCTGATCTCATCGGGCTGGAGCCCCTCGCCGAAGCGGATCGCACCCGTCGCGAGTTGCGCCGTCCCCGTCCCCGCCGCGAGATCGTGGGTTGCCGTGAACCCCACCAGCCGCACGCCCTTGGGCAGCCGAAGCGCGCCGCTTGCGGCGATCCGCCCGGCCGCCATCTGCATCGTCAGCCCGTCGGCGATCATCGGCTCGAAGCGCGGCTCGGCCGCCGCGTCGGTCAGCCGCGCCCGGCCGCCATCGAGCTCGAACGTCCCATCCCGCCAGCGCCAGCGCGCAGCGCCGGCGGCGACCCGGACCGGCAGCGCCCCACCGTCCGCCGCGAGCCCGGCGACGGTCCCCGCCGCCCGCAGCCCGCCATCGATCTCGACACGGCCGCCGATCTCCGCGGCGAGGCGCAGCCCGCCCTGCCCGCCCGTCAGCCGAATCGGCGCGACGGTCAGCGCCCCGCGCGCGCCGGCCGCCGACACCGCCAGCGGCCGGCGCGGATCGCCGCAAAGCCGGGCCGTCGCCGGATCGAGACGCAGCGCATCGCGGGCGACCGCGCCGATCCGGACGGTCATGCAGCCATCCGGCCGCAGCGTGCGCAGCCCGGCGTCGACCAGAACCGCCCCCGCCACCGTGCTGCGCCCGACCGACCAGCCGCTGACACGCCCGCCACCGCGCACCTCGCCCGCAACCCGCCAGCCGTCGGCCGCGCGCGCCACTGCCAGATCGGCCGCCACCTCTGCGTCGCCCAGCCGGGTGGGGCCGAGCACCAGTCGCGCCCGTCCGGCCGCAGCGCTCAGCCCGTCCGCCGTCAGCCGCAGCGGCGGCAGCCCGCCGCCGCCGGCGGTGATGGCGCCGCTAACCCGCCAGCCGGTGGTGCTCCACTGGAGAAGCGGCGCGCCGTCCGCCGCGATTCGCGCCCCCGACGCCGCCCGCAGCCCGACCCGGTCGACCCGGATCTCACCCGCGCCGCCGCGCCATGCACCTGCCCCCGCGCCGGCAATTACAAAGCCCCCGGCCGGCCGCAGCGCCCGACCGATGGCCGCAGCAGGTGGCGGCAGATCGAGCGCCGGCGCGGTGAGCCCAACGCCTGCGAGCGTCCAATCCGTCTCGATCGCGCCCGCCGCCGGCCGCGCCGCATAGCGCCCCTCGGCCGCGAGCGTGGCGGCCGAAGCGCCCGCGCCCCGCGCACCAACGGCGCGAACCCGCCAGCGCCCGGCGATATCCCTGGGCGATCCCACAGCGCCGATCCCGGCGAGAACCCGCTCCGCAGTTCCCCCGCCGCCGCGCACCGCGATCAGCGCCAGCGACGCCGAACCCTGCAGCCGCCGCAGCCCGGGGTCCGCCGCGGCATCGACCGCCCAGCCGCCCCGCCCGGCCGTCACGCCGTCGGCGCAGGCGAGCGCGCCCATCGGTCCGCGCCCCTCGATCCGCACGCGCCGGACCCCCGTCGTGACGGACAGCTCTCCGGCCACCGCCGCGACGCGGCAGCTCGCCGCCGCCAGCGCCGCCGGTGTGAGGGTCGCGACGCCCCGAAACCCGTCCGCGAGGCGCCCGTCGCTGACGAATGTCGCGCGCAGCTCGCCCGCCGGCGTCGCCACGCTCAGCCGCCCATCGCGAACCCGCACCGCAATGTCGGGCAGCGGCGCATCTGGGTCGGTGTCGCGCGGGATCAGCCGTTCGAGCCCCCCGAGCGTCATCCCGCCGTCGTCGATGCGCGCGCGCAGCACCGGGCGGTCGAGCGTCACCGCCACCGGCCGCGGCGCGAACGGCCACCCTGCGAGCCGAACCTCGACCCGCGCCGCGGTGAATGCCCCGCCCGCGAGGCGCACATCCCGCAGCACCGCCCGCTCCGGCTCCAGCCGCTCGACCGCATAGTCGCCCGCGATGCTCTGCCCGTCGAGCCAGTTGCGGATCGCTACCTCAGCGATCGGCGCGCGCTGCGACCAGACGACGACGAGCCCGGCCGCAGCCGCCACGGCCGCGCCGGCGGCCCATGTTCTGCCCTTCACCTGTCGAACGCGCTGCACCCTGCCGTTGTGCGGGGGCTGGCCGCCTGCGGTCAATCTTTCGCGCCGCCGCATGCGCGTTGACCGGTTGGGTTGCCTCCCTTAACAGTCGCGCCGGGAGGGGGATGCGCCCTCGATATAAGCCTGGAGTGTGCCGGTGGGGCGGGTTGGTTCGATCATTCGTGGTAGCGCGGCCGTCATTCTGATCTGCGCGCAGTTGAGCGAGCCGCTCCGTGCCCAGTCCGTCGATCCGGAGGTCTTGCAGCGTATTCAGGGCCAGGTCGGCGGTCCGACGATGAACCCCGCGGCCCAGCTGGATGCGACGCGCGAGCGCGCTCTGTCGGCCGAAGAGTCCGGCCAGAACGCCGGCATCGGTCCGTCCGGTCCCACCATCGAGGAAGTCGAACTGCGTCGCCAGCGGTCGCGCGCCGAACTCGAGCAGATGTACGCGCCGTCGGCGCTGGAGCGCGATTACCGGGACCGGCTCGGCGATCCCAGCCTGCGGCTGTTCGGCTATGATCTGCTCCGTTCGACGTCGGCCACCAGCGGGCCGCTGACCGGGCAGGTCGCCGACAACTATGTGCTCGGCGTCGGCGACGAACTCGTCGTGACGTTCCGCGGAGCCACCAACGACAGCCGCATCGCCCGCATCGATCGCGAGGGGCGTCTGGCGGTCGGCGTGCTGCCGCCGATTCGCGCGGCGGGCCGGTCGCTCGGCTCGGTGCGAGCGGAGCTTGGCGACACGGCCCGGCGCACCCTTCTCGGCACCGACGTCTTCGTCTCGGTCGGCTCGGTTCGCTCGATCACCGTCTTCGTCGGCGGCGAGGTGGAGCGCCCCGGCCAGTTCCAGATGACGTCGCTCAGCGACATCGGAACCGCACTGGCGCGCGCCGGCGGCATTCGCCGCACCGGCTCGCTGCGTCAGGTCCGTGTCGTCCGCGCCGGCGGCGGAACCGCCGTCGTCGATCTTTACGGTCTGTTGGGCATCGGCGCCCCGCCGGCGATCCGCCTTCAGGACGGCGACCGGATCGTCGTTCCCGTGGTCGGCCAGACGGCCGCCATCTCGGGCGCTGTCGTCCGGCCCGGCATCTACGAATTGCGCGGCGGCGCCTCGCTCCGCGCCCTCATCGATTATGCCGGCGGTTCGCTGCGCGCGCGCGGCTACCGCATCAGCGTGAGCCGCATCTCGGCGAGCGGCGCCGAAACCTTCGTCCGGGTGGGCGGAGAGGGCGATCGCGTCGTCGCCGGCGATGCCGTCCAGATCATCGGCGGCAGCGCCGGTGGAACCGTCAACCGCGTCACGCTGCGCGGATATGTGCAGAACCCGGGGCCGCGTCCGCTCGGCTCAGCGATCAACGTTCGCGATCTGGTCGGGAGCCTCGAGGATCTGCGGGCCGGCACCTACACGCCAATGGCGGTCCTCGTCCGTCGTGACCCGGCCACCACCTCGCGCGTGTTCGAACCGGTCAATCTCCTCGCAGCCCTTCGCGACGGTGAGGCGCCGCCGCTTCGCAGCGATGACCAGCTCTACGTCTTCAGCCAGGCTGATATCGAGTTCATCAACCGGCCGGCCGTCCGCCGTATCGTGCTCGGCGGCACCAACCCCTTGCCGCAGTGCCGGTCGCTCGAGCGTCTGCGCTCGATCGTTCAGGACTCGCAGTCGCCCCGCTTCAGCGCCGCCATTCGCAGCGCCTTCACGCAGCGGCGCGGCAACAGCGCCGAGGAGCAAGGCACCCAGGCCGTCGGCGGCGCGCTGACCCAGAACTCAGGCCCCGTCGCGATCGGCGGCGGCTTTGGCGCCCGGGGCGGCAATTCGACTCAGGTCGCGGGGATCGGACGGCAGGTCGACACGACGGCCAGCAGCCGCGATCAGCTGGTCGCGGAGAACGCGGGCCGTATGGCGGCCCCGGCCCCCGTTGCGCCCCCGCCGTCGGGACCGGAACAGTGTGCGCCGGTCTTCGAAGAGCTGCCCGACCTGCTGCCGTTCCTGATCGACAATTCGGCCGTCATCGGCGGATCC
>JADCGM010000079.1 GCA_020249025.1 Alphaproteobacteria bacterium | reverse complement strand
TGGGCCAGACCAACGTCAACCGCTGGACCGACGAGCTCACCGCGCTGATCGACGACGGCCACATCGATCCGAGCTTCGTCATCACCCATGTCGCCGACCTCGCCGACGGCCCCAAGATGTACCGCACGTTCCGCGACAAGCGCGACGGCTGCATCAAGGTCGTCCTCAAGCCCTGACCGGAGCCGAACCCATGACGATGATCACCCAGATGGCCGACCATGTGCGCGGCGCCGGGGACCCCAAGGTGGAGATGACTGGCCCGAGCAGCTTCGGCGCCTCCGACCGGCTGGCGCGCAATCTCGGCTGGCTGAGCTACGGCCTCGGCGCGGCTGAGCTGTTCGGATCGGAGCGCATCGCGCGCACCCTCGGCATGGAAGGACAGGAGCCGCTGATCCGCGCCTATGGAGCGCGCGAGATGTTCGCCGGCGTCACCTCGCTGTCGGTCAACGCCAATGTCGGCATCGCCAGCCGCGTCGTCGGCGACATCGCCGATCTGGCGACGCTGGCGCTGACGAAGGGCGGAACGCGCGAGCAGCGCCGGGCGCGGGCGAACGCGCTCGCGGTGGTCGCTGCCATCACCGTCGTCGACGTGCTGGCGTTCGCGGCTCTCCAGAAGCGGCATGGGCGAACGGCGGCGGATGCGACGGTCGATTATGGCGACCGCAGCGGCTTTCCCGGCGGCATCGAGGCGGCCCGCGGCGTTGCGGCGCGGCGTGGGCCGCCCGAGGCATTCCGGTCCAGTCCGGCGAACGGGGCGGTGATGGAGGCCGAGCGCCCTCAGAGCATGTAGAGAACGATGGCGTGACCGTCGGCGTCGACGATGCCGACTTCGCGCCCGAGCTTGCCGTCGTGGGTGCGCAGTTCGCGCTCGGGCAGCACGGTGACGCCCGGCAGCGCGCGCAGCCGGGCGAGTGCGGTGTCGAGATCGGTGGTCGCGATCACCGTCGCGGCGCGCGGGCCGGCAGCGGGCGGAAGCGGCGGCGTCACTTCAATGAGCGCCAGCGTGCGCACCTGATCGGCCGGGCCGTCGAGTGCGGCCATGCGTAGCCGGCGATCCTTCGGAATGCCGAAGATCTCGTAACTGTAGCTGTCCGCAGCGGAGTTCTTGATCGATTCGAGCGTGAAGCCGAGCGCATCGCGGTAGAGCGCCAGCGCGCGGTTGAGGTCGGCGACGATCAGCGCCGCGCGCTTGAAGCGGACCGGATCGCTCACAGCGGCAGCGGGTCGGCGACCCGGACGATCTGCTTGCCGACATTGTCGCCTTCGAACAGGCGGCGAAGGGCTGCCGGCATCTGTTCGATGCCGTCGAGCACGTCCTCGGCGAAGGGCAGCCGGCCCTCGCGGATCCAGCCCGCCATCGCGGCCTCCGCCTCGGCGAAGCGGTGGGCGTAGTCGTAGATGAAGAAGCCCTCCATCCGCGCCCGCTGCGCGCCGATGCGCCACCAGTTGGCGAGCGCGTGATTGGGTCCGGTCAGATACTGCGAGATGCGGCCGCAACTGACGATGCGCGCGAAGCGGTTGATCCGCCCGAGCGCCGCATCGAGGACCGGTCCGCCGACATTGTCGAAGAAAATGTCGATGCCCTCGGGCACGGCCGCGGCGATCACGCTGTCGAGATCGTCGGCGCGGTAGTCGATGGCGGCGTCGTAGCCGAGACGGTCGACGAGCATGGCGCGCTTTTCCGGCGTTCCGGCGAGACCGATGACCCGGCAACCGGCGATCTTCGCCAGCGGCCCGACGACCGAGCCGACGCCGCCCGCCGCGCCCGAGACGAGCACGGTCTTGCCCGCCGACGCCTCGGCGAGATCGAACAGGCCGACATAGGCGGTGAAGCCGGTGATCCCGAGCACGCCGAGCGCGGTCGAGGGCGAGAGCCCGGTCGCGCGCACCTTGAACATCAGCTTGTCGGGCGCTCCGTCGGAGATGGCATATTCCTGCCAGCCGATCTTGCCGTGGACGATGTCGCCGACATCGTAGCCGGGGTGGCGGGAGGCCACGACCTGGCCGACGCCGCGGCCGTAGATGACGTCGCCGATCTCGAGCGGGCGTTCGATGCCCGCCCCGTCGATCATGTACTGCCGCATCACCGGAGCGAGCGAGAGGTAGAGCGTGCGGATCAGGAATTCGCCGTCGCCGGGCGTGGGGACGGGGTCGTCGGTCAGGCGGAAATTCTCGTTCCGCACACCGCCGACCGGGCGCGACGCCATCCGCCAGCGGCGATTGCCGCGCCCCGGCACGAAGCCGCGCAGGCCGTCACGATCTGCCAATCCGCTCTCCACCCCCCGGTTCGAGGCCGACGCTATGCGCCTGCAAGGGGCCAAGGTCCAATTTATAGTTTTTAGGAGTTCATTCGGTCTCCCTAATGATCTAATCTTTGGCCGTGGAGATCAGCCTTCGTCAGATCGCCTATTTCCTGCGGTTGATCGACAAGGGGTCGTTCACGGGCGCCGCAGGTGCGCTCGGGATCACCCAGCCGGCGCTGAGCATCGCCATCTCGCAGCTCGAAAAGGCGCTCGGCGCGCCGCTCGTGGAGCGCGGCGCCCAGCCCATCGCGCTCACCG
>JADCGM010000078.1 GCA_020249025.1 Alphaproteobacteria bacterium | reverse complement strand
CCCGCCGCGAAGCGCCTTGGCCGCGTTCCGTTGTGGGACCTGAACGAGATCGAGAGCGTTGACGACTCTATCGGTGTCGGCAAGGGTGCGGGCACCGACACCCTTATCGCACAGGCACTCGATGGCTACCGTCGCAAAGTTCAGGGGCGTGATGCCCGTCCGCAAGGGCGATAAAGTTTACTGGTATTTCAGGAGGAAGGGCGAGCCGCTTGTGCCCCTTCCGGAGTATCCGGGCCACCCGGAGTTCGCTCGAAGGTGGGGCGAGCTGTCTTCCAAACCAGCCCGCCCCACCCCGGCCGTCGCAGGAGGTGGCTCCCTCTCCTCGCTGATCGAGAGGTTCCTGTCGTCCCCAGCCTTCCATGATCTTGGCGATCTTACGAAGCGCGACTATCGCAAGGTCCTCGATGATCTCCGCGACACGGTCGGCCACGTTCCCTACGCGAGCGTGACGCGCTCCTTCGTGATCGGCCTCCGTGATGCGCACGCCCACAGCAATCGGCGGCGCGGCAACTACAACGTCCAACTGCTTCGTCGGCTGTTCAACTGGGCCATCGACAATGAGCTGATGGAGAAGAACCCGGCAGACCGGGTTGAGCTGCTCAAGCTGGGTCAGGGGTATCAGCCGTGGACGCCAGCGCAGGTCAAGACGTTCTTGGCCAAGGCCGAAGGGAAGTGGCGGATCGCCATGCTTCTCGGGATGCACTTCGGCCAGCGGCGGGGCAACATCGTCTCGCTCGACTGGAGCCAGTATGACGGCCAGTGGGTGGAGTTTCCGGCACAGAAGGGTGGGTCGCCGGTCGCGGTGCCGGTCCCTTCCGAACTGAAGGCGCTGCTCGATGCGGTGCCAAACAAGACGGGTGCCATCGTCCCAGCGTGCAAGTCAGGCCGACCCTACGATCTCGACGCCTTCTCGAACGGCTTCAGGACCGAGTGCGAGCGGGTCGGCCTAAAGGGCGTGACATTCCACGGACTCCGCTATACAGCCGCAGCCCGCATGGCCGACGCGGGCGCGACTGACGAAGAGATCATGTCCGTGACCGGCCACAAGACCAAGGCGATGGTGACGAAATACGCCGCCAAGAGCCGTGGTCGGAGGCGTGCCGAGAGGGCGCTGGCGAAGGTCGAAAGTGCAAACTCGATCTTGGCCGGTGCAAACTCGGGGAGCAGGGAGTGAGCTAAGTAGCTGTAATTACTGCGTAAGGCCCGATGGCAGAGTGGTTATGCAAAGGACTGCAAATCCTTGCACGCCGGTTCGATTCCGGCTCGGGCCTCCAGCGCGTTTCCCCGCATGATTTCAAGAGACAGACGGAAACCGCAGCCGATCCGCCGCGCCGGCGTGACCGCCCTTGTGCCCGTCCCGCGTCAGGCTAGGCTCCGGCGAAACGGTTTCGGGGGCTGATCTCATGCGTTCGCTTTACCTTTCGGCGGCTGCGGCCGCGCTGCTGTCGGCGGGGGTGGTCCATCCAGCCGGGCCGGCCGCGCCGGCGTTTTCGCAAAGCGAGGTGCTGAACCCGCAGATGCCGGCGATCCCGCCGCTGCGCGCACAGGCGAAGACGCGCGACGCCTGGCTCGCCGAGCGGCTCGACACCATCGTGCCCGCGCTGATGCGCGAGCGCGGGGTCGACATGTGGGTGCTTGTCGCCCGCGAATATCTCGAAGACCCGGTGCTGGCGACGATGCTCGACGCCGAAAGCTTCCATGCGCGGCGGCGCACCATCCTCGTCTTCCACGATCCCGGCGCGGGCAAGCCGGTCGAGCGGCTGACTGTCAGCCGCTACGGCCTCGGCGGGCTGTTCCAGTCGGCGTGGACGCCCGAATCCCAGCCGGACCAGTGGAAGCGGCTCGCCGAGATCGTCGCCGAGCGCGATCCCAAGCGCATCGCCATCAACGTCTCGGCGGCGACCGCCTTCGCCGATGGGCTGACCAAAAGCCAGCACGACGAGCTCGCCGCCGCGCTGCCCGCGGCTTATCGCGCCCGGCTCGTCCCCGCCGACGAGCTGGCGGTCGGCTGGCTCGAAATCCGCAGCAAGGCCGAGATCGCCGCCTATCCGGAGATCGTTCGCGTTGCCCATGCGATCATCGCCGAGGCCTTTTCGGACAAGGTGATCACGACCGGCGTCACCACCGCCGAGGATGTCGTCTGGTGGATGCGAGAGCGCGTTGCCGAACTGAAGCTGCGCACCTGGTTCCAGCCGTCGGTCAGCATCTTCCGGCAGGGCGCGAAGGGCGAACTCGGCGGGGACGAGGTCATCCGGCCCGGCGACATGCTGTGGACCGATTTCGGCATCGTCCACATGGGCCTGGCCACCGACACCCAGCATCTCGCCTATGTGCTGAAGCCCGGCGAGACCGATGCGCCGGCCGGGTTGAAGGCTGGGCTTGCCGCCGCTAACGCCGTGCAGGACGCGGTGACGTCGTCGTTCCAGACCGGGATCAGCGGCAACGACGTCCTTGTCGCCGCGCGCGCCAAGGCGATCGCCCAAGGGCTGAAGCCGACGATCTATTCGCACCCGATCGGCACCCACGGCCACGGCGCCGGCCCGGCGATCGGCTTCTGGGACGACCAGCAGCCGAGCCCACGCGGCAGCGGCAAGCTCCGGCCCGACACAGCCTGGTCGATCGAGCTGTCGCACACCGGGACCGTCCCTGAATGGGGCGGCCAGACGGTGCCCTTCCGGCTGGAAGAGGACGCGATCTTCGACGGCCGGACCGTCCGCTACCTCGACGGCCGCCAGACCGGCTTCCACCTCATCGGCGGGACGACCGGCAAGGGCAGCTGACGGCCCTCCGAGAAGGGGAGGCGGTTCAGGGCGCGGCCGAGATGCGCGCCCGGTAGGCGTCGAGGCGCAGCGGGCGGCCGAGGAAGTCGGAGATCAGCGCGGCGGCCGGCTTGGACGCGCCCGGCGCAAGCACGCGCTCGCGGTAGCGCTGGGCCGTCGCCCGGTCGCGGATGCCCGCCTGCTGGAACGCCGTGAACAGGTCGGACGAAACCGCCTTCGACCACATGTAGGTGTAATAGAAGGCCGAATAGCCCGTCAGATGGCCGAATGACGCCTGCGGGTGAACGCCATCGGGCAGCGGGATCGGGCCATAGCGGTCGACCGCCGCCTTGTAGATGGCCGTCAGATCGGCATCGCCCGGCGTCTTCAGATGATAGTCGAGCGAGATCTGCGACAGGCCGAACTGGCGGCGGTCGCCATAGGCCTCGCCGAAGCCGCGCGCCTTGTTCATCCGCGCGACCAGCGCCTCAGGGATCGGCTCGCCCTTGGCGTTGACCGCGAAGCGCTTGAGCGTGTCATAGTCCCACACCCAGTTTTCGAGCATCTGCGACGGGGCTTCGATGAAGTCCCACTCCATGCCGAGGATCTGAGCGGCCTGGGTGTCCTGACGGCCCGCGAAGATGACATGCAGCAGGTGGCCGAATTCGTGGAGGAAGGTCTCCACGTCGCGGTGCTCCATCAGACCCGTGCTGTGGTCGCCCGCGGGGAAATTGCAGACGAGGATGCCGACCGGAATGCTGCGCCCGGCGAGACCGGAGCGGATCGGGATGACGTTGGCGTGCGTGTACTTGCCGTCGCGGGGGTGGTTGTCGAGGTAGAAGCGGCCGAGCAGGACATCGCCCTGATACATCTCATAAGCTTCGACGCCCGGGGCCCAGAGCTTCGTCTTCCATGGCCGGATCTCGACGCCGAACAGGTCCTCGGTCAGCCGCAAGATGCCGTCGCGCACATTGTTATAGGCGAAATACTGGCGCACTTCCTGCGGGTCGACGCTGAGCTGCTCCTTGCGCACCAGCTGGCCGAGATAGGTTGTCGACCACGCCGGGATGGACGTGGCGGCCGGGTCGATCTTCTTCAGCCGCTCCAGCATGAGGTTATAGTCGCGCATGCCGGGTCCGGCCGCGACCGCGTCCATGTCGGTCAGGAAGCGCTGCGCATTGGCCGGCGAGCCGATCATCTTGTCCTCGAGCGCCAGCGTCGCAAAGTTCGGCCGCCCGAGCAGACGGGCGAGCTCGTCGCGGTCGGCAAGGATGCTGCGCAGCAGATCGTTGTTGGCCGGATAGGCGCGGGTCAGGTTGGCGAAATAGAGCCTGCGGCGCAGATCGGCGCTGGCGGCGTAGGACATCACCGGGCCGAGATCGGGCGTGTTGGTCGTCAGCACGAAGGTGCCGTCGGCCTGCGGCTTGCGCGACGCGATGTAATCGGCCGGGAGCCCGTCGAGCTCGGCCCGCGTCGCGGACACGGTCTTCACGCCCTCCGCGATGTTGCGTTCGAAGGCGATGCTGTTCTTGGAGATGCGGTCCTGCAGCGCCTTGATCTTCGCGCCGGTCGCAGCATCCGCGCCGACGCCGGCGCGCTCATACTGGCTGATCGTCCGGCCGAGGACGTGGCGGCTGGCCTCGTCGAGCCCGGCGGTGTCGATCCCCTTCAGGCGGACGTAGATCGGCTTCGACAGCGACAGCTCGGTCGACTTGCCGTCGATCTTCTCGGCGCAGCTGCGCGCAGCGTCGCGGACGGCCGGGGTCAGGTTGGTCTGCGAGACCACCCCGGCGTCGCCCTCGATGGAGGCGAGCACCATCCGCAGTGCATCGTAGGTGCGGTAGGTGCGGGCGAAGGTCGGCTTGCCGACGCCGCCCTCCAGCTGCGCCTGGAGCCGGGTCGCGCGGTCGAGATAGGCGCGGCAGTGCGCATCGAATTCGGCTGCACTCGCCGGGT
>JADCGM010000077.1 GCA_020249025.1 Alphaproteobacteria bacterium | reverse complement strand
AGCGGCATGGAGAGGCGCTCCGCGAGTTCTTCCGGCGTCGGCTCGCGGCAGATCTCGTGGAGGATCTGGCGGCTGGTGCGGACGAGCTTGTTGATCGTCTCGATCATGTGCACCGGGATGCGGATGGTGCGCGCCTGGTCGGCGATCGAGCGGGTGATGGCCTGCCGGATCCACCAGGTCGCATAGGTCGAGAACTTGTAGCCGCGGCGGTACTCGAACTTGTCGACCGCCTTCATCAGGCCGATGTTCCCCTCCTGGATGAGGTCGAGGAACTGCAGGCCGCGGTTCGTGTACTTCTTGGCGATCGAGATCACGAGGCGGAGGTTGGCCTCGACCATCTCCTTCTTCGCGATGCGGGCCTCGCGCTCGCCCTTCTGCACCATGTTGACGATGCGGCGATACTCGGTGAGGTCAACACCAGTCGCCTGCGCGATCTCGGCGACCTCGCGGCGGATGGTCTCGATGGCGTTGGCGTCGGCCTCGGCGAAGGCCGCCCACTTCTTGTCGATGTGGCGGACGCGGTCGAGCCAGTTCTCGTCGAGCTCATGGCCCATATATTCGTCGAGGAAGCTCTTGCGCGGGATGCGGTGGCGCTCGGCGAGGCGCAGGATCTGGCCGCCCAGCGCCATCAGGCGGCGGTTGTAGGTGTAGAGCTGGTCGACGAGGACCTCGATCTTGGCGTTGTGGAACGCCACCGAGGTCACGAGCTCGGTCAGCTCCTCGCGCAGCTTCTGGTACTTGCGCTCGTCGGACGTGCCGAACTCGCCCTGGCCGTGGAGCGCGGCCATGCGCGCGTCCTGCAGCTTGGCGAACTTCTTGTAGACGCCGGTGATCTGCGCGAACTTCTCGAGCGCGGCCGGCTTCAGCAGCTCTTCCATCGCGGCGAGCGAGAGGGTGTTGTCCTCGTCGTCCTCCTCGAAGCCGCCGGGCTTCGGGGCGCGGTGCTCGGTGAGGTTCTCCTCGTCCTCGTCGCCCGAGCCGGCCTTGCTCTCGGACGCGGAGGCCTCGTCCTCGTCTTCCTTGTACGCGACGGTCGGGAGGTCGGAGCCGTCGCCCGCCTCCTCGCCCTCGACCTGCTCCTCGGTCGGGTCCTTCGACAGCATCGCGTCGAGATCGAGGATCTCGCGCAGCTGCATGCGGCCCTCGTTCAGCGCATTCGACCAGTCGATCATCGCGTTGAAGGTGAGGGGGCTCTCGCAGAGGCCCGCGATCATCGTGTTGCGGCCGGCCTCGATGCGCTTGGCGATGGCGATCTCGCCCTCGCGGCTGAGCAGTTCGACCGCGCCCATCTCGCGCAGGTACATGCGCACCGGGTCGTCGGTGCGGTCGAGCTTCTCCTTGGGGGCGGCGACGGTCGCGGGGGCGGCGAACCCGTCCTCGGCCTCGACCACCGGCTCGTCATCGTCATCGTCCGCCGCAGACGCCGAGGTCGCCTCCGCGTCCTCCCCCTGCTCCTCATTCTCGACGACGTTAATCCCGAGCTCCGAAAGTGCCGACATAACATCTTCAATTTGTTCAGATGTCATCTGGTCTTGGGGGAGCGCCTCGTTGAGCTCGTCGATGGTGATGTAGCCGCGCTTCTTGGCGCGGGCGATCAGCTTCTTGACGTTGCCCTCGTTGAGATCGAGCAGCGGCGCGCCGTCGGCTTCCTTGGCGTCGCTGGCGTCGGCGGGGGCGGCGGTGGTCTTCACCATTCTCTCGGGCCCTTCAGGTCAGTCGGCGGCCTCGCGTCGCGTCTGGGCGAGCCGCTTCATGTCCTCGTTGAGGCGGTCCCGCTCGCGCAGGAGCCGCTGTTGTTCCTCATAGTCCGCCTCGTCGCCGCCTGCGCTCATGCGGGCGGTGGCTTCGGCGAGTGCGGCGGCGACATGGCGACGGGCAACCAGATTGTCGAGCACGGCCCCCAGATCCTCTCGCGCCATGTCGAGAGGCGCGCCGGGGCGCGTGAACGACCAGTGGATGTGGTTAGCTCGTCGTACCTCGTCCGCCAACGAGGCCATATTATACTCGGCTAATGTGTTGCCGAGCGCGGACTTGTCAAGGTCGGCGACTCGCACGGCGGCGTCGAGGATGACCGATTTGAGACGGGACAGCCGCTCGTCGGCGATGTCGAGCTCGGCGAGCGGCTCGTGGAGGTCGTGCGCGAGCTCGGGGAAGTTCATCAGCCCGACGAGCAGCGCATTGGTCCAGACCGCATCGTCGTTGCCCTTGGTCGCGGGCCGGCGGTTCGGCGGAGGCGGGGGGGCGCCTGGCCGCCAGGGCTGGGTCGTGCGCGTCTCGCGCCGGGCGAGGAACTGGGCGTCGAAGCGGTCGCGGAATTCGGCCTCGTAGAGCGCCCGCACCGTCGGGTCGGCGATCGCCTTGGCGTGGTCGCGCAGCGCCGCACGGGCCGCCGCTCGCCGCTCGGGGGTCTTGAGGTCGACCCCTTCGATCTCGGCTCGCCAGAGCTTCTCGATCAGCGGCTCGGCCGCCGCCAGCACCGCCTCGAACGCCGCCGCCCCGCCGCTGCGGACGAGATCGTCGGGGTCCTGTCCGGCCGGGAGCGTGGCGAAGCGGAGGGACCGGCCGGGCTCGAGCAACGGCAGCGCCCGGAGCGCGGCGCGCAGCGCCGCCCGCTGACCCGCCCCGTCGCCATCGAAGCAGAGGATCGGCTCGGGCACGACGCGCCAGAGCAGCGCCAGCTGCTGCTCGGTCAGCGCGGTCCCAAGCGGCGCGACGCCCTCCGCCACGCCGGCCTGCGCAATGGCGATGACGTCCATGTAACCCTCGACGACGATCAGCCGCCCCGACTTCCGCGCGATCGGGCCCGCCTTGTCGAGGTTGTAGAGCAGCCGCCCCTTGTCGAAGAGCGGGGTGTCGGGGGAGTTGAGATACTTGGGCTGCCCGTCGCCGAGCACGCGCCCGCCGAAGCCGACGACGCGGCCGCGCGGGTCGCGGATCGGGAACATCAGCCGGTTGCGGAAGCGGTCGTAGACCTCGTCGCGGTCCTCGGCGGACCCCAGCAGCCCGCATTCGAGCAACCGCGCCTCGCCGACCTCCTTCAGCGCCGACTTCAGCCGGTTGCCGTCGGGCGCGTAGCCGAGGCCGAAGGCGCGCACCGTATCAGGGGTCAGCCGCCGCTTCTCGATGTAGCTGCGGGCGTTGGCGCCGCTGATCCCGCCGAGTTGCTGCGTGTACCAGTCGGCGGCCTGCGCCATGATCTCGTGGAGCCCGGCCTGCGCCTTGGCGCGCTGCCGCGCCTCGGGCGTCTCCTCGGGGACTTCGAGCCCGGCCTCGGCGGCGAGGCTGCGCACGGCTTCGGGGAAGCTCAGCCCGTCCTGCTTCATCACGAAGTCGAGCGCGCTGCCGTGCTCGCCGCAGCCGAAGCAGTGATAAAAGCCCTTGTCCTCGTTGACGTAGAAGCTCGGGGTCTTCTCGTTGTGGAAGGGACAGCAGCCCTTCCACTCGCGCCCGGCCTTCTGGAGCTTCACCCGCCGCCCTATGAGCTGCGCCAGCCCGATGCGGGCGCGCAGTTCGTCGAGGAAGGCGGCGGGGAAGGCCATGCGGATGCGTTAGCAGGCGGGCGGGGGTTGGGGGAGGCTGGAAGTGCTGCGGCAGCGGATCGTTCACCTCACCCTTACCCTCTCCATCAAGGAGAGGGGGACTTTGACCTTTGGGCTTGGTTCTGAAGCCTCCAACCTCGCCCGACGCTTGGGCCTCCCTCTCCTTGATGGAGAGGGTAAGGGTGAGGTGAGGCCCGAACCGCCGCGACCCCCTACGGATTCAGCGCCTGCTTCACCATGGCGCTGGCGCGGCTCATGTCGATCTGGCCGGCGAAGCGCTCCTTCAGCGCCGCCATGACGCGGCCCATGTCCTTCGGGCCGGCAGCGCCCAGTTCGGCGACAAGCTCGCGCACCGCGGCTTGCGCCGAGGCGGCGTCCATCTGCTGGGGCAGGAAGCTTTCGATGACGCCCAGCTCGGCGCGCTCGGCGTCGGCCAGCTCGGGCCGGTTGCCCGAGACATACATCTCGATCGATTCGCGCCGCTGCTTGGCCATCTTGGTCAGCACCTCGGCGACGAGCACGTCGTCGGCGGGCGGCGTCGCCATCGTCCGAACCTCGATGTCGCGATTCTTGATCGCCGCCTGGATCATGCGCAGCGCCGACACGCGCGCCTCGTCGCGGGCCTTCATCGCAGCGATGGTGGCGGCCTTGATGTCGTCGCGGATCATGCGTGTCCTCGCTGGTCGGAGAGGGGTCGAAACTTAGCGTCGTCAGGCCCGGAATAATAGATTGACGCTCCCGGTTCCGGT
>JADCGM010000076.1 GCA_020249025.1 Alphaproteobacteria bacterium | reverse complement strand
TACTGAAACGGCGTGGGCGGCGGGCGATACCGTCGAACTCGCGGGCTATCCGGTGACCGCGGCGCTGGCGCGCGAGCTGACCGCGATGATGCTCGATCCCGAGGGAGCGACGGTGATCGACTCCGACGCACTGCCCGGACCGCCGGTCTGGCGGCAAGCCGAGCCCGCGCCGCCACATGACCTCGCCGCGGCTGTGACCGATCAGGTGCTGGCATGGCTCCCGCGCTGACCCGCCCGCTCGCCATCCCCTGCGCCGGCGCGACGTTGGCGGCCACCCTCCATCCGGCGGACGGCGCGACGGGGGTCCTCATCGTCACCGGCGGCGTCCAGACGCGCTGGGGCGCGCACCGCGGCCTGCTCGATCTCGCCGCCGGTCTGGCAGAGGCCGGTCATCCCGTGCTGCGCTTCGACCGGCGCGGCGTCGGCGACAGCAGCGGCGACGATCCCGGCTATCGCGACAGCCTGCCCGACATGCTGGCGGCGCGCGATGCGCTGCGCGCGGCGGGGGCGGCGCGGATCGTCGGCTGGGGGCTGTGCGACGGCGCGGCGGCGCT
Organism: Alphaproteobacteria bacterium; assembly: GCA_020249025.1. Classification (GTDB taxonomy): domain Bacteria; phylum Pseudomonadota; class Alphaproteobacteria; order Sphingomonadales; family Sphingomonadaceae; genus JADCGM01. Next base: position 4,031 of record JADCGM010000076.1, on the reverse strand, counting down.
CGCCATCCATTCAGCCGACCTCGCACTCGACGGGCTGATCCTCGCCAATCCGTGGACCCGCGATGCCGATACCGCCGCCGATCTGCCGCCCCCCGCCGCGATCGCCGCGCGCTATCGCAACCGGATGCGCGATCCGGCCGCGTGGCGGCGGCTGCTAAGCGGGGGCGTGAACCTGCGAAAGCTCGCCGGCGGACTGGTGCGGCTGGCCGCGGCCGAGCCGCCCTCGGCGACCGCGGCGCAGATCGCCGCAGGGCTCGCAGCGGCCGAGGCCCCGGTGCTGGTGCTGCTGTCTGCGCAGGATGCGACCGCGCTCGCCTGGCGCGCGCTTGCCGATACTGGCGCGTTCGGATCGCCGCCGCCGGTCGCGGTCATCGAAGGGGCCGGCCACACCTTCGCGCGCCGCGAGGACCACGCGGCGATGCTCGCTGCCTGCCGCGATTTTCTCGCCCGCCTGTGATCCTTGCGCCCTTGGCAGGTTGAAGCCGCCACGCCGATCCGGCGATAGTGCCGTCAACGACAAGACGGGTTCATGGGGAGGACAGGCGATGCGGCGGATGCTGGCGTTGATCGTGGCGGTGCTGGCTCTCGCGCCAGCCGGCGTGCGGGCGCAGACGATGAGCGAGCTGCGCGCCGCCTATCAGTTTGCCTTTCCGGTCTACGAGATGGCGCGGACACGCGCCGCGGCGGCGGGCACCGCGTCGAAGCCCGGGCTGCTTCCGGCCAATTATCTCGTCCACCGCCCGACGCTCGCCGATGCCGCCTCGCGCGGGGTGACGACGCCCAACAACGACACGCTCTATTCGACCGCCTGGCTCGACCTGTCGGCGGGCCCCGTAGTGCTGACCATCCCGCCGCTGCCCGGCCGTTACCACAGCGCGGCGGTGATGAACCTGTTCACCGACAATGACGCGGTGCTCGGCACCCGCGTGAACGGCGAGGGCGGCGGCCGCTATGCGCTCGTCGGCCCGGGCTACCGGGGCAAGACGCCCGATGGGGCCGAGGTCGTCCGCATCGGCACCAACGACGCCTGGCTGCTGATCCGCACGCTCGTCGACGGCCCCCACGATCTCGCCGCCGCGCAGGCCGCGCAGAAGGGCTTCAAGCTCGATGCGCTCGGCAACAAGGGCCGCCCCGTCACCGAGTCCGCGCCGATCGAGCCCGATGTCGCCACCTTCGTGAACGTGGTCAACGAGATGCTGGGCCGCGGCCGGCTCCCGAGCGGCGCCACGATGCGCGCCCGCACCGCCGCCAAGGCCGGCATCGCCGCCGGCCGCCGCTTCGAGACGCTGCCCGCGCCGATGCAGGCGCTGTGGCGCGACAACTACGCCGCGCTGCGGAACGAGCTGAAGGTCGGGCTCGCCGGCGGCGCGACGGTGGTCGACGGCTGGGCCTATGGCTCCAACGCGCTCGGCGAATATGGCAGCGACGATGGCCTGCGCGCCCGCACCGCGCTCGCCGGTCTCGGCGCGCTGCCCGCGCTGGAGGCGATGTACATCACTGCGGTCGCGGACGCGGGGGGCCAGCCGCTCGACGGCGCGCAGCGCTACCGCTTGCGGCTGCCGACCGGCAACGTGCCGGTGAAGGCCTTCTGGTCGCTGACCATGTATCAGGCCGAGCCCGACGGCCGCCTGTTCTTCATCGACAATCCGCTCGACCGCTACGCCATCGGCAACCGCTCGCCGGGGCTGGTGCGCAACCCCGACGGTTCGCTCGATATCCTCATCGGCGGACCGCAGCCCGAAGGCGCGCTGGCCGCCAACTGGCTGCCGGCGCGCCCGGGTCCGATCCGGCTGGTGATGCGGGCCTATCTCCCGCACCGCGAGCTGCTGCTCGGCTTCTCGCGGCTGCCCGCGCTGGAGCGGCTGCCCTAGGCGGCTCGGTAGGCGAGCGACAGGTCGTCGGCGACCGCCTTGTAGGTGATGTAGCCGCCGCGGACGTTGAGCCCGGCCTTCAGGTGCGGATCGGCCGCCATCGCGGCCTCCGCGCCCATGTCGGCGAGCTTCAGCGCGAACGGCAGCGTCGCGTTGTTGAGCGCGAAGGTCGAGGTGCGGGCGACCGCGCCGGGCATGTTGGCGACGCAATAGTGGATGATGCCGTCGACCTCGTAGACCGGGTCCTGATGCGTCGTCGCATGACTTGTCTCGAAGCAGCCGCCCTGATCGATGGCGATGTCGACGAGCACCGAGCCGCGCTTCATCAGCTTCAGCATGTCGCGGGTGACGAGCTTGGGCGCCGCCGCGCCCGGGATCAGCACCGCACCGATGACAAGATGGGCGCGCGCGACTGCGGCCTCGATCGCCGCCTTCGACGAATAGGCGGTCTTCACCCGGCCTTCGAACAGCGCTTCGAGCTCGGCGAGGCGCGCGGTCGAGACGTCGTAGATGGTGACGTCGGCGCGGAGGCCGACCGCCATCATCGCCGCGTTCACGCCCGAGACGCCGCCGCCGAGGATCGCGACCCGGCCCGGCGCGACGCCCGGCACGCCGCCCAAGAGGATGCCGCGGCCGCCCTGCTCCTTTTCGAGATAGTGCGCGCCGACCTGTACCGACATGCGGCCCGCGACCTCCGACATCGGGCGCAGCAGCGGCAGGCCGCCGCGCGCGTCGGTGACGGTCTCATAGGCGATGCAGGTCGCGCCCGAGCGCATCAGCGCTTCGGCCTGCGGCTTGTCGGCGGCGAGGTGGAGGTAGGTGAAGAGGGTGTGGCGCGGCTCCAGCCAGGCGATCTCGTGAAGCTGCGGCTCCTTCACCTTCACGATCATGTCGGCGGCGGCGAACACCTCCTGCGGCGTCGCGACGATGCGGGCGCCCGCGCGGACATAATCCTCGTCGGTGAAGTCGATGCCCATGCCGGCCAATGTCTCGACGACGACCTCATGTCCATGGGCGACGAGCTCGGCCACCGACGGCGGAGTCAGGCCGACACGATATTCGTGGTTCTTGATTTCCTTCGGAACACCGACGCGCATCTTGTCTCTCCCCAGAGATATGGTGCGTACAGGATAATCCGAAACGGGCAGGAAAGGCTGCGCGATCCCGGCGGGGACTGGCGCGAAGCCGGGAGATTATCCTATTGTTCTATTCATGGACGCAATGATCTCCCTCGACAGCTTCGATACGCGCCTGCTGGCGCTGCTCGCTGCCGACGCCCGGCTGACCGCGGCGCAACTCGGCGAGCGGGTCGGCCTGTCGCCCTCGGCCGCCCACCGGCGAGTCCGGTTGCTGGAGGCGCGCGGCCTCATCCGCGGCTACCGCGCCCAGCTCGCCCCCGAGGCGCGCGGCAACCCGTCCACCGTGTTCGTCGCGGTGACGCTGAAGGACCAGACCCGCGATACACTCACGGCGTTCGAGGACGCGGTGGCGCGCTGCCCCCAGGTCGCCGAATGTCACCTGATGAGCGGCGAGTCCGACTATCTGCTGAAGGTCGAGGTGCCCGCTGCCGACCGCTACGAGCGCATTCACCGCGACGTGCTGGCGGCGCTGCCGGGGGTGAACCGGCTCATCACCCAGTTCAGCATCCGCAAGATCGTCGGACCTGACTGAACATCGGCGTTCGCGGAAAAGTGGCGTGTTTCGCCAGCGTCCGGCGGAAATCACCAACTGGGGATGCAACCGGTGCAGCCTTTTCCGAGTGTGCGAGTGATTGGCATGACTAGTGCAGTAGTGTGGTAGCGGGCCGGATGGTCCGGGCCGCAACACAGTCACAGTCAGTTGGGAACATCGCCATGACCATCCGTTCGATCGCCATCCGCGCCTCGCTCGCCGCCTTCGCCGGCCTCTCGACCGTCGCGCTCGCCGCCGCCCCCGCCAACGCCGAGCCGCGCCCGGTCACCGCGCCCGCCGCGCAGACCGAGGACGCCGCCGGCGGCGCGAGCGCCGACGTCGCCAAGGCGAAGAAGTTCTGCGTGATGCAGACGATCACCGGCTCGCGCATGCCCAAGAAGACCTGCCGCACCGCCGAGGAGTGGAAGGCCGAGGGCGTCGACGTCAGCAAGCGCAACTAGGCCCGGACCCGCCCCGGCGCGCACCCGC
>JADCGM010000075.1 GCA_020249025.1 Alphaproteobacteria bacterium | reverse complement strand
TCGGCAGCTACTGGCTGACCCACCTCAAGTCGAAACCACCTCGCCCGGCGATGCAGCGCTTCGCCGACTGGTTGGTGACCGCTTGCGCGGAGAGAGGACGCGCGGGGCCGGAACCGGACCGCACAGCAGGATGATGGCCGCGGACAATCGGATCGGTGGCCATACCGCCAACAGCCGATGCCCGCCCGTGCCGTCGCGCGGCTCTGGGACTAGCGCCGGCTCACTTGCCGATGGCGTAGGTGATCGGCGGCGAGCCGGACGGCGGCGCCGAGTGCAGCGCGATGATCTGGGTGAGCAGCACGAAGGTCGACTTCGATTCGAGATCGTCGTCGGCGATGTAGAACCAGCTGTCGTGGTAGCGCACCGCGGTCGGCCGTCCCTCCGGCGGGCGGCTGCTGCTGCGGACCCGGAACAGGCCTTCGAGCATCTCCTGCCAGTCGAACGGCTGGCCGTCGGCGCGCACCGTCCGGCGCACGCGGCCGGCCGCGACGTCGCCCTCCGGCACCTCGACGCCCGTCGACAGGAAATGCAGCGCCGCCATCACCGGCCGTGTCGTGATCGCGAGCGTGGCGCCATCCGGCGCCTCGGTCCCGACGACGATGCGGTAGCGGTCGCGCACCGCGGTCAATCCGGTCAGCGTCCGGAACCGCTGGGCCTCGGGCGACTCGGCGGAGCCGCGCGCGAACTCGAGATCGATCCCCGCGCCGTCCTTCGAGCGCACGATGTCGAGCTTGCCGTCGCGCTGGAGCAGGCGCAGCAGCCGCACCGCCTCGCGGAACTCGCGGAACTCCGGCTCGCGCGACGGGGCCGGGCCCGATGCGGTTGGGGCATTGCGCAGCCCGTTCATCTCCAGCGCGCCGATCGTCAGCACCCGGTCGATCGACCAGCCCGACCGGACCAGCAGGAACAGCACGTCCGGGTTCATCGGCGTCATCATCTGGCGAACGAACTTCTCGCCCTCCAGCGGCGCGTAGAAGACCGTTGGCTTCTCGTTGAGCGCAATGGAGCCCGGGCCGATCGTCAGGCCACGGGACACCGTGTCCTTGGGCGCGGCGCTCGATGTCCGCCCGAGGCTGCCCTGCGCGCCGATCGAACGGTTGAGTTCGAGGGTGGCGGCGATGCGCTCGACGCTCGTGAAATAGGTCGTGTCGCGGTAGCGGATGCGGACCAGGTTGAGCAGCAGCTCCTGATCGTTGGTCTGCTGGAGCGCCAGATTGTAGGCGGGGCGGGTCGCCCGCACCGAATCGGGCCCGGCATAGGTGCAGCCGGCGAGCGCCAGGATCACCGGCACGAGAAGGAAGGCCCGCATCATGCCACCATCGCTCCCTGCTTGCGGCCGAAGAACTTGCCCATCCGCGCCATGATCTGCCCGGCGAGCGACCGCGTCTCGGCCGCCACCTGTTCGGGTTCGCTGTGCGACAGCGCATCAGCCGTCGCCATCCGGCGCTCGGCGGCCGCCATGCTCACCGCCTCGGCCGCCGCCGGATTGGCGGCAAGCACGGCCGCCATGTCGGCCTTGCCGATCTCATAGGCGATGACATCGGTGGCGGCCGCGAGCGTCGCGCTGCGCGGCTCCCCGGTCAGGAGCGACATCTCGCCGAAGAACTCGCCCGGGCCGAGACTGGCGACCTCCAGTTCGCGACCGTCGATGCTGACGCGGACCGCCACGATCCCCTCGGCGAGGATGAACATCGATTCGCCGGCCTCGCCTGCCGCGAAGATCTGCGCACCGGGCGCGAAGCTGCGCTCCGCAAGCCGGCCGGCGAGCAGCTCGACGTCCGATGACGAGAGCCGGCGGAACAGCTCGACCTGATGGATAAGGTTACGACGATATTCGTCGCTGCCCGGCCGCACCACCTCCTCGCGCCCAGCAAACACGCGGCTGTCCTGCTTGGGATGCGCCAGCGCCAGACCGGCCTTCGCGAGGTGGCGCAGCACATGGCGGTGAACGAGGTCCTTGGCCTTGCCGGGGGCCAGCCGCGACGGATCGAGCATGTATTTCAGCTTGTAGTGGACGCCCATCTCGCTGGTCAGCGACACGCGGGCGCTGAGCCCGCTCAGCGCCGGCGTATCGCGCCGCGCCGCCTCCAGCGCGCTCGACAGGATCCGGGTCGCGCGCTCGGCCGGAACCGCGAAGTCGAGGATGATGAAGTGCTCGAACTCGCCCAGCGCATCGGGCTGGCTGAGATTGACGACCATCGCCTCGGCCATCACCGAATTGGGGACGGTGAGCAGATTGTTCTCAGGTGTCAGGATATAGGTGCTGCGCCAGTTGATCTCGGTGACGCGGCCGATGATCTGCGCCGGGATACCGCGGCTGTGAACGCGCACGAAATCGCCGATCGCGAAGCCGCGGTCGAGATTGAGCGCGATGCCGGAGAAGGTGTCGGCGATCAGGCTCTTCGCCGCGAAGCCGACGACGAAGCCGAGAACGCTCGACGTGGCGATGACGCCGGTCAGCGGCATGCCGAATAGATTGGTCGCCATGCCGACGCCGATGGCGACGTAGAGCGACAGTCCGGTCAGCTGCGTGAGCAGGCGCGGGACATGCTGGCCGCGGTGGCGGTCGAGCCGGTCCCAGACGAACACGCCGAGCAGCCGATTCGCCGACCAGGAAATGATGAGCCAGCCGATGATGCCGAGCATGATGCTGGCGACGCGCGGCTGCAGTCCGATCGCCTCGGCAAGGCGAAGGTCGACCCGCCAGCGCACCGCGAGGGT
>JADCGM010000074.1 GCA_020249025.1 Alphaproteobacteria bacterium | reverse complement strand
TCCGCGGCCCAGAAGCCGTCACCGCCATCGACGAGCGTGTCGGCGACGAAGTCGCCCCAGGCACTGCGCCACTGATACTGTGCCCGCACCGACAGCCCGTATTTCTCGTAATAGGCGCCGACATTGTAGACCGTGCTCGACGTGCCCGGCAGCTTGACCTTGCGCTCGGGGCGCGAGACGGCGCCGGCCGCGGTCAGAACCGCCGGCTTGGTGACGCTGCTCTTGTTGAGCGTGACGTTGGCGTTGATGCCGAAGCCGCCCATCCAGTCCGGAAGGCCGAGCGCGCCCGTGAACGGCTCGAGTTGCTGCTGGAGCGCCGCCTCGGCACCGTAAATGTAGCCCTTGCCGCCGTTGATGAGGCCGACGAAGTTGTAGCCCGACCGGTCGATTCCGCTGCTGTTGAGCGCGTCCGACCCGAAGCTACGGCGCGTGGTGAACAGCACGTCTTCGACGCGCTTGTAGTAGCCGCCCACCATCACATAGCCCTGCGGCTGCACGTACCATTCGAAGTAGCTGTCGACGCCGTAGGCACGCTCGGGCTTTGCCGCCGGGTTGCCGCCCGAGATCGTCTGGTTGGCGTCGTTGACGGTGACGTTCGGGCGAAGCTGGTCATAGTCCGGCCGCGCCGCGCCGCTGGTGAAGCCGACGCGCACTTTCTTGTCGTCGGCCACATCGACATTGACGTGGAGACTCGGGAAGAAAAGGGTCGAGCTCGACTCTGCTGTCACAAGCGATGTCCGCGCCGGTCCCGTCGCAGGCGTTACCGTCGCGAAGGCTTTGCCCTCGTTCTCGACCCGCTCGACACGGACGCCCCCAACGACGTTGCCCCAGTCGTAGCGCACAGTGCCCATCGCATAGCCCGAAAACACCGTCTCGCGGACATTGTAGAAGTTCCCCGGCACGAACGCCTGCGGGAAGGCGGCCTGGACGAGCTTGTCGCGCTGGTCGAACAGGTAGGCGATGTTGAAATACTGGAAGTCGTAGCCCGGCTCGATCTTGCCGATGTAGTTGCCGGCCGTCGCGTAGCTGGTGAGCGCGCCGGGAATGCCGGCAGCGATCGCGGTCGCGCCGGTCTGATCGATGAGGAACTCCTGCGAGTCCTTGGTGCGGCGGTCGAACTGCGCGCCGAACTTCAGTTCGGCGTCGCCGCCGAACAGGCCGGCGTCATGGATCACCTCAAGCCGTGAGGTCGCGGCCGTCGTCTTGTCCTTCGCGTCGAGGCTACGGACACGGACGAGCGGCATGTTGAAGCCGAGGATCGACGACACGGCTTCGCCGCGGGTGAGCGCAGTGCCCGTCCCCACGAGCGTGCGGAACAGCGACACGCGCGAGCTGAGCGGATTGGTGAGGTCGTAGGTCACCGTCGGGCGCTGCGCGATGTTCGCGGCGCTGCCGAAGCTCGGGCTCTCGAAGTTGAACTGCGCCGGCGCCGAGCGGTCGTCGACCGAACGCGTATAGTTGGACCGCACCTTCAGCTTCCACCCGTCGGCGAGGTCGATGTCGCCGCCGATGGTATTGGTGAAGATCGACTGCACGAACCGCCGGATGAGGATGTTGGCGTTGATGTCGATCCCGTAGACGGTGCCGGCAAACGGGGTGTTGAGGCAGTTGTCGGCGTAGCCGGTGGTGCCAGCCGGCGGCGCAGTCGGGGTCGTGGCCGGACAGGCGGTCCGGAGTGCCGCGACCGTAGCAGCGTTCGTCTGCTGGTCGTCGAGGTCGAAGATATAGTTGTCGCGGTGCTCGTCGTCCGCGAACGCGGTGTAGATCGACTCGACATACAGGCGGGTCTGCGGATTCGGTGCCCAGTCGATGCGGCCCGACAGCGAATAGTTGCGACGGGTCGCGCGATAGAATTTACGCTCGGTCTCGCGCGCCCACAGGCTGTTCTCCTGGCCGACGCGTGTGTTCTGGGGAACCTGCTCCCAGTCGGTCTCGAAATTGTCGGTAGCGATGCCGCGGCGATAGTAGCTGCCCGAAAGCAGCACGCCGAACTCGCCGATGCCCGAGTTCCAGCGGTCGGACAGGATCAGCGAGCCCTCATATTCGCGCTTGTCACCAAGGTCGCCGACGCCGCCGCCGAGCTTCCCGCCGACCTTCAGACCGTCATAGTCGAACGCCGACCGGGTGATAACATCGACATTCCCGGAGATGGTTTCTCCCGACATGTCCGGCGTCACCGCCTTGTGGACGATGAGCTGGCTGGCGATCGCGGAAGGAATGGAATCGTAGCGCGCGTCGCGGCCTTCGGGGCTGACGACATTGATCCCGTTGAAGGAGAGGGTCGTCCAGTTCAGCGGCGCGCCGCGCAGGTTGATGTAGCGGGCCTGACCCTGGTCGCGGACGACGCCGACGCCCGGTAGCCGCGAGACCGCCTGCGCGATGTTCTGGTCAGGAAGGCGGCCGACCGAGTCGGCGGCAATCACCGCAACAAGGCTCGTCGATTCCTTCTGGATCTTGAGCGCAGCTGCTTCGGATTCGGCAATCGGCCGTGCGGCCGTGACGACAATCTCTTCGGCGTCGGCGGCGGCGATCTCCTCGGCAAACGCCGGCGTCGCGGTCAGCGCGCCGAGCGAGGCTGTGCAGAGAAGAAGGCCGCGCAGCGCGCGCGGCGAAAGAATCGCGTTCATGAATGACCCCTTGGTTCCCAGACGGGAGCGTCCGTCGCAGGGGCCAGCTACGGCTGCGCGACGGTGGCGTTACGGGAGCGTTATGACGAGGTTGTCGTTCGGTTACGCCGCATCGCAGCGGAAGGCGGTCGTCGGTGCGTGATCAGCAGCTTAGCGGCCGAACAACCCGGAATGCAGCGCGCGGTAGATGTCGGTGGAATCGACTGTCCCCGAGATCAGTGCCGCGCCCGGCCCCACTCCGCGGGCGACGAGCCCGCCTGCCACATCACCCGAACTTCCCCAGCCGATGGTGAACGGGAGACGGCGGCCCTGCGCATCCGGGGCGGCGACGAAGGGCTGTCCGAAGGCGTCACCCTCCAGCCGGATACCACGCTCGCCGCGCCCGGGAACGCGTTCCAGATCGGCGGCTTCATCGGTTGCGACCATCGCGCCGCAGTCGGAGTCGGAGGCGACCACGACCGTCAGCTGGGGGTCGGCCGCAGCCGCTGCCAGCGCGCCGGCGATGGCCCGGTCGGCGGCAGCCGCAGCATCGAGCACCGCACTCGCGTTCTCCCCGCCGAGATTGTCGGTCGCTTCGTGGTTCGCAATCAGCAGAAAACCGTTCGGGGCCTTGGCGAGCCGCACCTGCGCGGCAGCCACCATCACATCCCAATCCGGTGCGCCGCGCTTCAGGAGCCCGCCCGCCTTCCCAAGCTGGCGCGCGGTGCCTTCGTTGA
>JADCGM010000073.1 GCA_020249025.1 Alphaproteobacteria bacterium | reverse complement strand
GAGATGCTCGGCATGACCGCGATTCTTGCCGCGCTGGTGATCGTGCGGCTGCCGGAGCGGAAGGCCGCCGCCTAGGCCGCCTCGCGCCAGTCGAGGGCGCAGTGCTGGAGCCAGTCCTCGAGCGCCGGTTCAAGTTTGCGCAGCAGCAGCCCGCGCGCGCTCGACAGGGCGGTGTTGGCGGGCGCCCAGCGCTCGGGGGTGCGGATCAGCGAGGCGTCGAGCCCCGCGCCCTCGGCGGCGCGCTCGGCGAGGCCGCGCCAGCTCACCGCCCCCTCGTTGGCGAGGTGCCAGAGCCCGGATTCGCCGTCGAGCAGCAGGTCGAGCGTGGCGTGGACGAGGTCCGGCACATAGGTGGGCGAGACGACGGCGGCGTCGCTCGCCTCGACGATCTCGCCGCGGTTGAGGCGGCGCATCGTGTCCCAGACGAAATTGTAGCGGTCCCACGGGCCGAAGAAGGCGCTGGTGCGCACCACCAGCGTTTCCGGCCAGATGTCGAGCACGCGCTGTTCCGCTGCGGCCTTGCTGGCGCCGTACACCGAGGTCGGGCGGGCCGGGTCGGTTTCGAGATAGGGCCGCCCAAGCTGCCCGTCGAAGACGAGATCGGACGAGAAGGTGACGAGCGGCAGCCCGTGGCGCGCGCAGGCGGCGGCGAGGCGTTCGGGGCCGGTGGTGTTGGCGCGGAAGCAGGCGTCGCGCTCCTGTTCGGCGTCGGCCACGCGGACGAAACCGGCGGTGTTCACGATCGCCCAGGGCTGAAGGCGCGCGATCGCAGCCTCGATCGAGGCTTCGTCGGTGATGTCGAGATCCACGCGTGGAGTAAGGACATGCGCCAGGCCGCGATGCTCCGCGAGCCGGGCGAAGGCGCGCCCCAAGGTGCCGGTCGCGCCGGTGATCAGCAGCGGCCGGCCGGCGGTGGCCGGTGCGGCGGCCGCCGCGCCATAGACGCGCTCGGGACGATGCCACCAGCCGGGCGTCTCCAGCACCGGATGCTCGAAGCGCCCGCCCGCTGCCAGTTGCGTCGCCGCGCGGGCGACGAGTGTCGGCCGCGGCGCGGGTCCGCGGACGTCGAACGCGCCGACGTCGTAAACCCCCTCGCGCCGGGTGATCAGCGAGCGCCAGTCGACCGCGCCCATCAGCGACCACAAGGTCACCGCCCGGAGGTCGACGCCTTCGCCGCGCACGGTCTCGGCCGCGTCCCACACCTCGGCGAGCCAGCGCAGCTGTTCCTCGCGGGTACAGCCGTGGTGTACCTCGGAGACGACCATCGGGATGCGGTAGCGCTCCCATGCTTCGCGCAGCCGCTCTGCCGGGCCGGTCTCGCCGGCGAGTTCGGGGATGCGCACCGCCTCCAGATCGACATAGCGGTGGCGGCGGTTGCCGCCGGGCTCGATCCCTGGGTAGCGGTCGAGGCGCTCGTCGAGATAGCGCTCGCTCGTCAGATAATGGTTGATGCCGAGGATGTCGGGCCGGCCCGAGCCATCCTGAAAGGCGTCGAGTTCGGCCTCGGCGACGCCCTGCTGCTGGAGCAGCTCCCACCAGTGATGGTCGGGGCCGATGCGTCCGGTCAGAAGGTCGAGGCTCAACCAGCGGCGCAGATTCTCGTGGCGCGCCTGATAGGCGAGGCGCGGGGTGGCGAAGGTCTTGCCGAGGTCTTCGGTCTGCAGGAGGCGGGCCGAAGGATTGACCGCGCGGATCGCCGCCATCGCCCGGCGCGTGCCCTCGCACTCGTTGACGATGGCGCGGGCGAGCGCCCTGTAGCTGCGCTTGTGCGGATACCAGTGGCCGTAGAGGCAGGCGAAGCGGGCGGTGGTCAGCGGCTCGTTGACCGGCGTCCAGTCGTCGATCCACGGGTAGCGCGCGGCGACGCGCGCCGCATAGTCGCCGAGCTTTGCTGCGAAATCGCGGTCGAGCAGGTTGGTGTAGCGCGGCCCGGAGCCGTGGTGGACCAGCCCCGCCACGACACGGATGCCGAGCGCGCGCAGCCGTTCGAGGCGGGCGTCGTGCCAGCCAAAGTCGACGCTGCCGGGGCGGTCGGGGGCGACCGTCTCCCAGACGATCGGATAGCGGATCGCCTTGATGCCGAGCGCGGCGATGGCGTCCAGATCGCCGAGGCGCGTGGCGTGCCCGGTCTCGGCGATCTGGTTGCGCCAGCTGTGGCCGACGCGCACGACGGTGCACTCGACGCCCCCCCAGAGCTCCAGCGGAGCCCGGACGGGCTGCGGGTGAACGGTCATGTTCTCGCTCCTGCGGTTACTCCGCCGCGACGATGCGGACCTTGGGCGTCGCCGTCGCGCTGTCGTCGCCGACGGGAAGCGCCTCGTTGATGCGTCGGAAAGTGGCGAGCGCCTGCCCGGTCACCTGATCCATGTTGTAATAGCGGTAGGTCGCCAGCCGCCCGACGAACCAGACGTTGGGCGTCTGCATCGCCAGCCGCTCGTACTTCTTGAACAGCTCGGCGTTCTCCGGCTTCGGGATCGGATAATAGGGATCGCCGATGGCCGAGGGATATTCGTAGGTCAGCGTCGTCTTGGGGTGCTGCTGGCCGGTCATGTGCTTGTATTCGCTGATCCGGGTGTAGTCCTCGGTCTGCGGGTAGTTGACCGTGCCGGTGGGCAGCGCCTGCTCCTGATCGAGCGTGACGTGGCGGAACTGGAGCGAGCGGTAGGGCAGCCGGCCGAAGCGGAAATCGAAATATTCGTCGATCGGCCCGGTGAAGATCAGCCGCTTGTGCGGGATGACGTCGCGGACGTCGCGATAGTCGGTCTGCGTCATCACGCTGATGTTCGGATGCCGCAGCATCTTCTCGAACATGCGCGTGTAGCCGTGCTTCGGCATGAACTGATACTCGTCGGTGAAATAGCGGTCGTCGCGGTTGGTGCGGGTCGGCACGCGCGCGGTCACCGACTTGTCGAGCTCGGACGGGTCCATGCCCCACTGCTTGCGGGTGTAGCCCTGGAAGAACTTCTCGTAGAGCTCGCGCCCGACGACCGAGACGACGACGTCCTCGCTCGTCTTGATCTCCTCGACCGTCTCGGCGCGGTCGGCGAACCACCGGGGCAGCTCCTCGCTCGTCAGGTTGAGGTTGTAGAGCTTGTTGACGGTGTCGAGGTTGATCGGGATCGGCACGAGCATGCCGTCGACGTTCGCCAGCACGCGGTGCTCATAGGGCCGCCACTCGGTGAACTGCGACAGATGGTCGAAGATCATCTGCGAATTGGTGTGGAAGATGTGCGGGCCGTACTGGTGGATGAGGACGCCGGCATCGTCATGGCGGTCATAGGCGTTGCCGCCGATGTGCGGACGCCGGTCGATCACGAGAACGCGCTCGCCGCGCTGGGTGGCGAGGCGCTCGGCGAGGACGGAGCCAGCGAAACCTGCGCCGACGATAAGCCAATCAAACACCGACGGTCTCCTCAACTGACAAGCGACTGGGACGGACCGACGGCGCGCCCGTCCGGGCGGCCTCGATCAGGGATTTCATCGCCGCCCAGGTCCGGTCCCACGACCCCTGCGCAAGCTGGGCGTCGACCTTCGCCAGCCAGCCGGCGCGTGGCGCTTCGAGCAGGCGGCGGATTGCGGCGACGGTTTCGTCCGCGGTCGCCGCGATCTCGACAAGGCCCGCGTCGCCATAGGGCGAGACCACATCGGTGATCGCGGTCGACACTACGGGCAGTCCGGCAGCGAGGAATTCCGGGGTCTTGGTCGGCGAGATGAACTTCGTCGACTCGTTGATGGCGAAGGGCATCCAGCCGATGTCCCAGTGCGCCAGATAGGCGGGAAGCTCGGCATAGGATTTGCCGCCGAGCCAGTGGATGTTGGCGGCGCGCGGCAGCGTGTCGGGGTCGATCTTCACGACCGGCCCGATCATCACGAACCGGAGCTCCGGCGCACGCTCGGCGACCTCGGCGAGCAGGTCGATGTCGAAGCGCTCGTCGATGACGCCGAAGAAGCCGATGCGCGGATGGGCGATCCCGGCCTGATCGCGGGGATCGGCGAGACCGCCGTCGCGCGCCGTTCCGAAATGGGCTGCGTCGATGGAGGAGGGGAAGCAGTGGATGTTGGCATGGCGGTGCGCCGCCGCCCGATGCATCGATGCGCCGCCGGTGAACACGACGTCGGCGCGCTCGAACAGCGCCGCCTCCAGTTCGACGAGCCTCGGCGGGGCGAACTTGAACGCCGACAGCTCGTCCATCTTGTCGAAGATCACGAGGTCGGCGGCGAGGTGGTCGCTGAACTCCAGCGCCATCGGCGTATAGTACCAGAGCCCGAGCGGACGGCCGGCAGCCGTTGCGGCGAGCTGGTCGACGGCGTCGCGCTGCGCGGCCAGCACCGCCTCGGGCGGCATGCCCTCGGGTAGATGAAGCTGGGCGACACGGACGCCGCCGGCGCGCTCGCCGATGTCGAGGTGAGCCGCCCCGGCATCGAACAGCGGCTCCTCGAACACGATGACATCGTGGTCGCGCGCGGCGCGGGTCAGCAGATGCTGCGGGCGCTGGAACACGAAATCCCAGCGCAGGTGCGAGAGCACCAGCAGCAGCGGGCGGGCGTCGGTCGCGGTCGCGCGGTGAGGCGGCGTCATGGGGCTCCGTGCGGTCAGTGTCGAAACGGGTCCGGCGGGTGCGCGCGGCTGGGGCGCGGTCCGCTTCCGGGCGGGCGGACAGGGGCTACAAAGCGCGACGCCTCGCTTTCGTTCCGCAGTGCAGCGTGAACGGCGGTTCATTCGCGCCGGAACGATCCGCTGCGGCGGCCTGCGG
>JADCGM010000072.1 GCA_020249025.1 Alphaproteobacteria bacterium | reverse complement strand
GCGCGCCCGACGACCTTGAGGTTGGCGGCGGCGGCGAGAACGTCCTTCGTCACCTTCGTCGACGAGCGGATGGCAAGGCCGTCATACTGGCCTATCATCGCGATCAGCTCGTCCTTGGTCTTGCCGGTGATCTCGTCCACCTCGATGCCGCGGGCACGGAAGATCTCGGCGGCCTTGGGGGACATTTTGTCGGAGATGAGAACCTTGGGCATGGGGATATCCTTTGTTCCAGCCCGTCATCCCCGCGGAGGCGGGGACCCATTGGCGCGGACGCGATGTCGTCGGCTGCGACCGAAGTCGCGGGCTCGTCCAACCGCCAGCGTCAATGGGTCCCCGCCTGCGCGGGGATGGCGTTGGGGGTGTGTCAGAGCGCGGCGGTGGCTTCGGCGAAGGCCCAGTCGAGCCAGGGGGTGAGCGCCTCGATGTCGGCGGTGTCGACGGTCGCGCCGCACCAGATGCGCAGGCCCGGCGGGGCGTCGCGATAGGCGCCGATGTCGAGCGCCACGCCCTGCTTTTCGAGCAGCGAGGCCATCGTCTTCGGCACGTCGGCGTTGCCGGCGAACTTCGGGTCGACGATCTTGAGGCAGACGCTGGTGTTGGACGCTGTCGCCGGGTCGGTCGCGAGATTGGCGACCCACGGCGTCTTCGCCACCCAGGCGTCGAGCGCGGCGGCGTTCGCCGTCGAGCGCGCGATCAGCGCCTGAAGGCCGCCGAGGCTCTCCGCCCATTCGAGCGCGTCGATGTAATCCTCGACGCAGAGCATCGACGGGGTGTTGATCGTCTCGCCCTCGAAGATGCCCTCGATGAGCTTGCCGCCCTTCGTCATGCGGAAGATCTTGGGCAGCGGCCAGGCCGGCTTGTAGGTCTCCAGCCGCTCGACGGCGCGCGGGGACAGGATGAGCACGCCGTGCCCGCCCTCGCCGCCCAGCACCTTCTGCCAGGAGTAGGTGACGACATCGAGCTTCGACCACGGCATGTCCATGGCGAAGACGGCGGACGTCGCATCGGCGATGGTCAGACCCTCGCGGTCGTCCCTGATCCAGTCGCCGTTCGGGACGCGCACGCCCGAGGTGGTGCCGTTCCAGGTGAAGACGACGTCGGTCGACTGATCGACGGCGGCGAGGTCGGGAAGCTCGCCATAGGGCGCGGTCACGACATCGGCGTCGATCTTCAGCTGCTTGACGACATCGGTGACCCAACCTTCACCGAAGCTCTCCCAGGCCAGCATCGTCGCCTTGCGGGCGCCGAGCATCGACCACATCGCCATCTCCACCGCGCCGGTGTCGGAGGCGGGGACGATGCCGATGCGGTGCGTGTCGGGAACGCCCAGCACCTTGCGAGTGAGGTCGATGGCGAGCTTCAGGCGCGCCTTGCCGAGCTTGGAACGGTGCGACCGTCCGAGCACGTCGAGATTGAGATTGTCGGGGCTCCAGCCGGGGCGCTTGGCGCAGGGACCGGAAGAGAAATGCGCGCGCTGAGGGCGCGCGGTCGGCGGGGTCGTCATCAATGTAACTCTCCTCTCAGAGAGCACGCGCCGCGTTGGGACGGCGTGGCCCGCCGCCGGGTTTAGGGGCCAAATGCCGGGTGTCAAACGAATTCGAGTCCGGACCAAAACGAACGAGGCCGCCCGAAGGCGGCCCCGCAACGTCCGGAATCGGCTGAAATCAGGCGGTCTTGCGCCGCCGCCGGGCCAGCGCGAGCAGCCCCAGACCGCCGCCCAGAAGCCCGAGCATCCCCGGCTCCGGCACCGCCTTGGTCGTGCCCTTCAGCATGCCGATCGTATAATTGTCCGATTCGAAACCGCCGCCCGAGGTCTGGCTGAAGCGGACGCGATCGAAGTCGCCGCCGGTCGAGAAGAAGTTGATGAAGGCGTAGGGCTCGCCGCAATTGTGGCCGTAGAAGACGCCGGCCGGATTGCAGAGATAGGCGTTGAAGTTGGTGATGCCGTCGAGGATCGTGGCGGCGTTGTAGGTCTGCAGCAGCGTGTTGCCCTTGTAGAAGCTCAGCGTGTTGCCGCCGTTGAGCGCCGACAGCCAGAAGCCGAAATAGTTGACCGGCGCGGCGAGGCTCAGCTCGTACATCTCGCCCGGGAAGGCGACGCCGTAGCGGCCGGTGCCGTTCACGTCGCCGTACTGGTCGGCGTTGATGATCTTGATGTTGGTGAAGGTGCCCGTCGTCGGGCCGGTGCCGCCGAAGTTCGAGGTGAAGGTCGACACGCCGAGCGGGCGGGTATCGAAGGTTTCGACGCCGACCGAATCGAACTGCATCGTCGTCGCGCGGACGCCCGGCGCCTCATAGGTGCGGAAGAAGTTCACGGCGGACGCCGGCGCGGCCATCGAGGCGGCGGCGGCAACGGCGATCGAAAGACGGGCGAAACGCTTCACGGACAATCCCCTTCGTTACGCACCGTACCACAGCAAAGCCCGTGCCATGCGCGGAAATGCTGGATTTTCAGTGGGGGCGGCGAGCCTCAACCGTTGCGTGTGTCAAATATTCCGACAGTGAAACGGGGGTTCGCGCGCCTACTTCGCCGCCGCCGCCTTCTCCCGCGCCACCATCGCCCGCACGTCGGCGAGCAGCTTCGGCGCGTCGTAGACGATGCCGTTGGAGATCGTCCAGCGCACCCCGCCGATGCGCTCCTGCCGGTTTGTCGCGTCGTTCAGCCGCTCCGTGCCGGTGCCGAGCAGCAGCTTCCAGTTGGCGAGCGGATTGCCGGGGACAAGGACGAGATCGGCCTCCATCCCGGCGCGCACCAGCCCGAAGGGCGGCGGTGCGCCCTTGGGATCGTAGATGGTGCGCGCGCCGTTGACGGTCGCGGCCTGCACCACCTCCAGCGGCGCGAAGCCGGCTTCGGCCAGCATCTCGAACTCCTGCACGTAGCCGAAGCCCCAGAGCTGGTGGATGAAGCCGCTGTCGGAGCCGGTCGTCACGCGCCCGCCCATGTTCTTGTAATCGTTCACCAGCCGCATGTAGACGCGGTAGAAATTGCGCCAGCGCACCTCGTCGGCGGTGGTCCAGTCGAAGAAATAGGAGCCGTGGTTGTCGCGGTTCGACTGGAAGAAGGCGGTGAGCGAGGGCAGCGCATAGTCCGCCTGCCAGTCGGCATTGCGGGCGCGCATCAGATCGCGCGAGGCCGAATAGATCGTCATCGTCGGATCGAAGGTGACGCCGGCGGCCTTCTGCGCGGCCAG
>JADCGM010000071.1 GCA_020249025.1 Alphaproteobacteria bacterium | reverse complement strand
CGAACGCGAGCGTCGCCAGCGCGCGCACCAGGTCGAAATTCCCCGTGCGCTGCCCGTAGGCGGTCTCCATGCCCCAGAAGGCGAGGAGCAGCTCGGCCGGCACGCCGCGCGTGGTTTCGATCGAGGACAGTGTCGCCGCCAGATCGGCGCGCAGCCGGATGCCCTGATTGGTGCGGGCGTCGTTGAGACGGGTGCGCAGATAGCCGGCAAAGGTCGCGCGCGACACCGACGAGCGATCGGGCTGGGCATTGTCGAGTGTGACGACGCGGGGGTTGTAGGCGAGCCCGGCGAGCTCGCGCTCGACGGTGGCCGCCGACACGCCTGCCGCCACCGCTTGCGGGCGGAACTCGACAAGCCAGGCCTCGAACGCCGCCTGGCGTTCGGCGATGGGCTCGTCCTGCGCGCGCGCCGGGGCGGCTGCGGCCACCACCGCACACGCCACACCCCACGCCAACGCCCGCCGCTTCACCCCGCCCGAACCCTTCACTCCGCCCGGCCCGCGCCGCGCGCCCCCACACTGGGACGCCGCAACCCTGCCACAGCCCCGCCGCGGTGTGAATCCCTTGCGAAGCCGCCCGCGATGCCGGAAAAGCGCGCCACCGGAAGGGTGGCCGAGTGGTTTAAGGCAGCGGTCTTGAAAACCGCCGTGGCGGGAACGTCACCGTGGGTTCGAATCCCACCCCTTCCGCCATGGTAAAGGGACCTGTCGCCAGCGCCCCGGGTCGATCGGCACGACCGGACAGGCCCCCTGCGGCATGGTTACCCCGCCGGCCACTGGCTGAGGATCGTCGCGGCGTCGAAATAGTCGCGCCAGTAGGTGATGCGGCCGCCGTGAACCTCGAAGACGCCGGTCACCGGCAGCTCGACCCACTTGTCCTTCAGCCGGTGGCGGTCGAGGCGTTCGAGAAAGACGACGGGGCCGTCGGCGGCGGCGCGGAGGATGCGGAACTCGTTTTCGAGGGTCGGCGCGAAAAAGGGTTCGAGCACGGCGCGGGCGCCGGCGGGGCCGCGCACCTCGCCGATGGGCGGCGGGTTGATGTAGGCGCAGTCGTCGGCGAGCATCGGCAGGCCGCGGTCGTAATCGAGCGCCTCCATCGCCTTCATGAACGCGGTCACGATCTCGAGCGGCGTCGCCATCACTTTCTCCCTGCAGCCTCGGGCCGGCGCGGGCCGCCTTCCCTGTTGCGCCGCGAGGCTAGCGCGATGTAGCATCTGCTACAATAGCTTTCGCGCGATCCTGCGCCCCTGCTCCGGAAAGGCCCGCCGCATGACCCGCCCGCTCTCCGACCAGCCCTTTGCGGGCAAGCGCTTCGTCGAGGCGCTCGGGCGGCGGATGGCGGCCGTCGACGCGGGCGCGGGGCGCTCGATCGTCTTCCAGCACGGCAATCCAACCTCGAGCTACCTGTGGCGCAACGTCATGCGCGGCTGCGAGGGGCTGGGCCGGCTCGTCGCCTGCGACCTCATCGGCATGGGCGATTCCGACAAGATCCCGGGCACCGGCGACGCCCGCTACAGCTGGGACGTGCATTATGCGCATCTGAGCGCGGCGTTCGACGCGCTCGATCTCGGCGACGACATCCTGCTCGTCATCCACGACTGGGGGTCGTCGCTCGGGCTGCAATGGGCGATGGACCATGCCGACCGGGTCGCCGGCATCGTCTACATGGAGGGCATCCCCGAGCCGATGAGCTGGGCGCACTGGCCGGCGAACGCGCGCCCGATCTTCGAGGCGTTCCGTTCGGCGGCCGGCGAGGAGCTGATCTTCGCCAAGAACATGTTCATCGAGGGCGTGCTGCGCCGCTCGGTGATCCGACCGCTGACGGAGACAGAGATGGACGAATATCGCCGCCCCTATCTCGCCGGCGGCGAGGACCGGCGGCCGATGCTCGCCTGGCCGCGGCAGATCCCGCTCGACGGCGAGCCCGCCGCGATCGCCGACAAGGTCCGCCGCTACGCCGACTTCCACCGCACCAGCCCGACGCCCAAGCTGTTCATCAACGCCGATCCGGGATCGATCCTTGTCGGACCAGTGCGCGACGCCTGCCGCGGCTGGGCCAACCAGCGCGAGGTGACCGTGAAGGGCCTGCACTTCATCCAGGAGGACAGTCCCTACGAGATCGCCGATGCGATCCGCGCCTTCGTGGCGGAGATCGGCTGAGACGCACCCCATGGCGGACCCGATGCGGCCGCGCGGCGTTGAGGCGGCGGACCAGCAGAATGAGGCCGCGCATGAGTATCTTTGGCAACATTCTCGACAAGATCATGGGCCGCCACGGCGACGTCGGCGACGTCAAGGTAGCCGTGGCGCAGCCGGCGCGCCCCGCGCCTGCGCCACCCGCCGCCAACCAGGCGGTCGATGTCGAGGCGGTGCTGACGCAGATGGCGGCGGCCAAGGGCCGGCCGTCGAACTGGCGCACCTCGATCGTCGATCTGCTGAAGCTGCTCGATCTCGATTCGAGCCTCGATGCGCGCAAGAGCCTCGCGCAGGAAGTCGGCTACACTGGCGCACTCGACGGCTCGGCGGAGATGAACATGGCGCTGCATCGGGCGGTGATGACCAAGCTCGCCCAGAACGGCGGCAAGGTGCCTGCCGACCTGCGGGATTAGCGGCAGCTTCTAGCCAATGGTCGCGACCGCCTTGCCGACGAGGCGGCCGGCGGCCATGGCCGCGAACAGCTCGTCGGCGCGCTCCAGCGCCACGCTCGCGCCGATGTGCGGCCGCATGCCCTTTTCGGCGAGGCCGTCGATGGCGTCGCGAGCTGCGCGGCCCAGCACCGGGTCCTGCCGGCCGGTCTCGCCGGCGCGCACGCCGATCAGCTCCAGCCCCTTGATGAGCAGGCGGTTGGGCGGGACGGGATCGGAATGGCCGGCGACGAAGCCGACGACGAGATGCCGCCCGCCCCAGCGCAGCGCCCGGAGCGCCGGCATCAGGAAAGGCCCGCCGAGCGGATCGAAGACGATGTCGATGCTGTCCTTGATCGCGGCGAAGTCGGGCGCCGCGCGGTCGACCTTCAGCAGCTGCGCCGCCCCGGCCGCCTTGGCCGCCGCGAGCTTGTCGTCGGACGCGGCAGCCGCGACCACCTCCGCCCCAAGCGCCGCCGCGATGGCGACCGCCGCCAGCCCCATGCCGCCGCCCGCGCCAAGCACCAGCACCCGCTCCCCGGCCT
>JADCGM010000070.1 GCA_020249025.1 Alphaproteobacteria bacterium | reverse complement strand
GCCGACCGCGACGCCTTTGCTGCCGCCACCATCACCGAGATGGCGCAGGAGGCGCATGCCCTGTCGCGCGACATCGCCTATGGCAAGCTGCCGCTCGACGTTAGCGTCTGCGAGCGCAAGCCGGGCGAGCGTGTGGTGCTCAAGGAGCCCTATGTCGCCGATGCCCGCGATCCGCTGCGGCTGCAGGTGAAGCGCGCCGGCGTGCGGCTGGCGCGGCTGCTCAACGAGGCGCTCGACCCGGCCGCGCGGCCCGAGGGTCGCCGCGACTGGCAACAGCGCTAGGCGCAGCCGCCGCCCGCCCGCGATAGCCTTCCCGGCAAAACGATATCCGGGGAGAGCATCATGGCCGTCGCCGAACCTGCCGCTGCATCCCGCGTCACCGCCGTCATCATCGGCGCCGGCATGTCCGGCCTGCTCGCCGCGATCCGGCTGAAGGCGGCGGGCGTAGACAGCTTCGTCATCCTCGAGAAGCAGGGCGACGTCGGCGGCACCTGGCACGACAACAGCTATCCGGGCGCGTCCTGCGACGTACCGAGCTACCTTTACAGCTACAGCTTCGCGCCCAATCCGGATTGGACGCGGGCCTTCGCCCGCCAACCCGAGATCCAGGCCTATTTCCGCCGGGTCGCGGAGGATCACGGCCTCCTGCCCCATGTCCGCTTCCACACCAGTGTGGCGGGTGCGCGCTTCGACGAGGTGGCGGGCGAATGGACGGTGACCGCCGAGAGCGGCGAGAGTTGGACCGGGCGCATCCTCATCGTCGGGGTCGGCCAGCTCAACCGGCCGTGGATCCCCGACGTGCCGGGTCGCGAGAGCTTTGGCGGCGTCCAGTTCCATTCGGCGCGCTGGCGGCACGACATCGACCTGTCGGGCAAGCGCATCGCCTCGGTCGGCAACGGCGCGAGCGCGGTCCAGTACATCCCCGAGATCGCGCCGCTGGCCGAGCGGCTGACGATCTTCCAGCGCTCCGCCAACTGGATCATCAAGCGCGACGACAAGGAGATTCCCGAAGGCGTCCGCAAGGCCAACCGGGCGCTGCCGTTGCTGCCGAAATTCAACCGCCTCCTCATCTATTCGATCCTCGAAAGCCGCTGGGGCGCGTTCAAGCAGACCGGGAGCCGGGCCTCCAAAACGCTTGAAAAGCTTGCCCGCGAGCAGCTGGAGGCGCAGGTCCACGATCCGCAGCTGCGCGCGCTGCTGACGCCCGACTATCCCATCGGCTGCAAGCGGGTGCTCATCTCCGACGACTATTATCCGGCGGTCAGCCGCCCCAATGTCGACATCGTCACCGATCCCATCGATCGCATCGTGCCCGAGGGCATCGTCACCCGCTCGGGCAAGCAGGTGCCCCTCGACGTCATCGTCTGGGGGACCGGGTTCGACACCGGCGGCTTCCTCATGCCGCTCGAGATCGAGGGGCGCGGCGGCCGGCGGCTCCATGACGCCTGGGCGAACGGCGCGGAGGCCTTCCGCGGCGTCACCGTCAGTGGCTTCCCCAACATGTTCGTGCTCTACGGGCCGAACACGAACCTAGGCCACAACAGCATCATCTTCATGTCCGAGCGGCAGATGGACTACGCCATGCGCCTCATCGAAACGCTGCTCCAGCGCGACCTCGCCGCCATCGAGCCGAAGGCCGAGGTGCAGAGCGCGTGGAACGCCGACCTGCAGGCGAGGCTCGCCGGCACCGTCTGGGCTGCGGGCTGCGCCAGCTGGTACAAGCACGACGGCAAGATCACCAACAACTGGTCGAGCTCCACCCTCGAGTTCTGGCGCCAGACCCGACGCGCCGATCTGGAGAACTACACGCTGACGCCCCGCGCCGTGGCGAAGGCCGCCTGAGCCGCGAAAGTTCACGCAAAGTATAAGGCCAATCGGGGATCAAAGCCTTGCCCCGAGAGTGACATGAACACCGGGGTTCCAGCCATCCCCGAGTCGGAACAGATGATGAACATTTGCATGACCGTAGGACTACATCTTCTGTCGAGACGGCGCGGAATGCCGCCAAAAACAGGTGGCTCGGCTGAGATTTCATACGGCTCAATCCCTGTCTAAGACACTCATCTCGCGTACAAAAATGTCCCGTTACCGGCGCGCGCCGGGTTGGGTAGTAACCCCGGTCGGACGCCATTTAGCGCAAGGGGGCTATCGATGACACGAGTGGTGCGGGTTCTTCTGAGCGGGCTCTTGCCCGCGGCGCTGGCGTTGACGAGCGCATCGCCGGCAGCGGCAGCGATCATCGTCGACCTCAGTCCGGATACGGTCGGCCGCGTCGCGCTGACCGGGCTGCCCAACCTCTACAGCGACCAGAACTACGCCACCCGAGTCACGCTGGCGCAGGACACGACGCTGACCGGGATGGATATCTACAGCGACATCGCTCTCGGCAGGATCGGCGACGCTGTCATCGTGACCATCTACAGCAACCCCACGATGGGTCCGCCGTCGACGATCGTCAGCCAGTTCAACGACCTGATCGATGCCATCGACACCGATGGAACCGCGAACTTCACGTCGATGAACAGGAAGTACTCGCTGTTCAATGTGCCGGTGAACCTCGTGGCCGGAACCTACTGGATCGGAATGTCGGGCGCGGTCAGCGCCATCGGCCAAGGTGTTGCCGCCTCGCAGATCGGTCAGGCCCTCGCTTTCGGCGCGGGCGCGGCGAAGCCCAACGTCTACGGCAACTACGTGGGCTTCCTGCGCCTGCGCTCGGACCCGGTCGCGACGCCGGAGCCTGGCGCGCTATCGCTGCTCGGGCTGGGGTTGCTCGGACTCGGACTGCGGCGCCGCCGCGCTGCCTGACGCGCGGGCTGATCAGCCCTCCCGCGTGCGGCGGTTGACCATCGCCGCGGACACCTTGGCGAAGGCGTGGACGAGCTCGGCGCGTAAGGGTTGTTCGACGCCGGTGTCGATCAGCGCGCGCTCCATCGCGGTGATCCACTGGATGGCGGCGGTGCGGTCGATGGGGAGGCCGGCGTGGGCGGACATCATGCAGACGCCGGGGCGGGTCGCCGACCATTCGCGCGGGCCGCCGAGCCACATGGTGAGGAAGCCGGTGAGCGATTCGCGCATCGGTGCGAGATCGGCGGCGTGCATGGCGCGCAGCTCGGTGAAGGCGGGATCGCCCTCCATCAGGTCGTAGAAGCGGTCGACGAGGCGCGCCACGGGTTCGCGGCCGCCGAGGCGGTCGTAAGGGGTTGGCGGCAGGTCCGCGGCGGGTTTCGGTTGCGCGTCGGGC
>JADCGM010000007.1 GCA_020249025.1 Alphaproteobacteria bacterium | reverse complement strand
GGGCAGAAGCCGTGGCGCGCATGCCAGTCGATCAGCGAGCGCGCCTGCGCCACGATCGCCGCGCGCCCGTCCGCGAGCCCCATCGCCGCCGCCCGCGCATCGACCGCTTCGCCATCGTCGAGATCGGACGCCTTGGCCGCCACCGCGAAGCGCGGCGCGCCGTCGGCGAAGCCCAGGAACACCTCGGGCGCGTTCGACGGGAGTTCGGAGCGCCGCGTCCAGCGCAGGTCGCCCTCGGCGGTCATCACCGGCCGCAGCTCGTCGAGCACCAGCCAGCGCGCGTCCGGCCGCGTGCGCGCCGCCCACAGGGCTTCGGAATCGCGGCGGATCTCGTCGGCGCGGTCGAGGCCGTTGCCGACGAAGCCGAGGGGGGCGGGGGGAAGCGGGGCGACGAACGGATCTGCGGTCATGCGGCGGCGTTTGTGGCATGGCCCGCCCCGGTGCGAAACCTCCAATTAAGCGGCGCGCTTGCCTTATCGGGCGCGCTCGCCCATATGCGCCGCGGGAGCCGGGCGGGCAGGCCGCTCGCCAACCCGGTCAGGTCCGGAAGGAAGCAGCCGTAACGAACCCGGTCTGGGTCGTTCCGGCTCCCACCCCAAACAGAGCTATCCACGCGTTTCCGTGCGCCCCGAAGCTTGCGCGCGCGTGCGCGAGGGTCCACCGTCGGATGCTATGAGCGACTCCGCAGAATCGGGCGGCGGCTACCGCGTTCTCGCCCGCAAATATCGTCCGGCCGACTTCACGTCGCTGATCGGGCAGGACGCGATGGTGCGCACGCTCGGCAACGCCATCGCCCGCGGCGCGCTGGCGCATGCCTGGCTGCTGACGGGCGTCCGCGGCGTCGGCAAGACCTCGACCGCGCGCATCATCGCCAAGGCGCTGAACTGCATCGGCGCGGACGGGCAGGGCGGCCCGACCATCGAGCCCTGCGGCGTCTGCGAGCCCTGCGTCGCCATTGCGGAGGGCCGCCACATCGACGTTGTCGAGATGGACGCCGCGTCGAACACCGGCGTCGACGACGTCCGCGAGATCATCGAGGCGGTGCGCTATGCTGCGGTTTCGGCGCGCTTCAAGATCTACATCATCGACGAGGTTCACATGCTGTCGAGGAACGCGTTCAACGCGCTCCTCAAGACGCTCGAGGAGCCGCCGCCGCATGTGAAGTTCATCTTCGCGACCACCGAGGTCCAGAAGCTGCCCGTCACCGTGCTGTCGCGCTGCCAGCGCTTCGACCTGCGCCGCATCCCGGCCGAGAAGCTCGCCGAGCATTTCGCCAAGGTGTCGGAGGCCGAGAAGGCGGAGGCCGATCCCGAGGCGCTGGCGCTCATCGCCCGCGCCGCCGAAGGCTCGGTGCGCGATGGCCTGTCGATCCTCGATCAGGCGATCGCGCACGGCCATGGCAAGGTCGATGCGCAGGCGGTGCGCGACATGCTGGGCTTGAGCGACCGCGGTCGCGTCCGCGAGTTGATGGCGGCGCTGCTGTCGGGCGATGCGCCGGGTGCGCTGGCGCTGCTGCGCGCCCAGTATGATCTCGGGGTCAATCCCGACATGGTGATGCAGGAGCTTCTGGAGCTCACCCACGCCGTCACCCGCGCCAAGGTCGCGCGCGGCGAGGATGCGGCGATGAGCGAGGCGGAGCGCGAGGCCATCGCCGACTGGGGCGCGCGCATGGGCTTCCCGGCGCTGCACCGGCTCTGGCAGCTGCTGCTGAAGGGCCTTGCCGAGGTCCAGTCGGCACCGGTGCCGATCCAGGCCGCCGAGATGGCGCTGCTGCGCGTCATCCACGCCTCGACCATGCCCGATCCGGGCGATTTGCTGAAAAAGCTGACCGAGAAGGGCGGCGATGCGCCCGCTGCGGCCGCACCGGCGCCGGCACCCGAGCCCGCGCCCGAGCCGGCGATGCTGCGCGCCCCCGATCCGGTGCCGCTGCGCCGCGATCCGCCCAAGCCCGAGACGGTCGCCGCGCCCGCCGACTTCGCCGGTCTCGTCGCGCTGTTCGAAACCCGCCGCGAGCCGCTTCTCGCCCACATCCTTCACGACGAGGCGCGGCTGGTCCGCTACGCCCCGCCGCTTCTCGACATCGCGGTCAAGGGCCAGCGGCCCGACTTCGCCCAGCAGCTCATGCGTTCGCTCCAGCTCTGGACCGGTGAACGCTGGACGGTGACGCTCAGCGACGCTGAAGGCCAGCCGACGCTGCGCGAGGTCGAGGCGGCCGCGCGCGAGGCCGAGCGCGAGGCGGTGCTGCGCGATCCGACCGTGCGGCGTCTCCTCGAAGCCTTCCCCAACGCCGAGCTGATCGAGTTCGGACTTGACCCGGACGCGCCGGACATTAGCTCCGACGCCGACACCGGCATACGGAGCGCCTGATGCAGAACATCTACGACATCATGCGGATGGCCCAGGAGGCCACCAAGCAGCTCGAGGCCGCTCAGGCCAATCTCGACAAGATCGAAGTCGACGGCATGGCCGGTGGCGGCATGGTCAAGGTCCGCGCCACCGCCAAGGGCCGCATCGTCCGCGTCGACATCGATCCGTCGCTGCTGAATCCGGGCGACAAGGAGATGGTGGAAGACCTCGTCGCCGCCGCCTTCAACGACGCTCGAGTCAAGGCGGACGCCGCCAGCTCGGCTGAAATGCAGAAGATGACTGCCGGCCTGCCGCTGCCGCCGGGCTTCAAGCTGCCGCTTTAGACCTCGGCCGCAACGTCGACGTCCGCAGCCGCCACCGCGCGGCCGTCGGGCGTCACCAGCGCCACCTGTAGGGGGGCGCCCGTCCGCCGGTCGGTGATCCGCAGCGGGGAGGGGGCCTCCTGCAGATGCCGGTCGCCCCATTGCATCAGCGCGATCAGAGCGAGGCCAAGGTCGCGCCCGCGTTCGCTCAGCCGGTAGTCGTGCCGCACCCGCGCGCTGCCCTCGCGATAGGGATGGCGCTCCAATACGCCCGACCCGACCAGCGCCTTCAGCCGCGCGCTGAGGATTCCGCGCGGGATCCCGAGATCGGCGCGCAGATCGTCGAATCGCGACACCCCATAGAAGGCCTCGCGCACGATCAGCATCGTCCAGCGGTCCCCCAGCATGTCGCAGGCGAGCGCCATGCCGCAGCGGTCGCGGGGGACGGGCGCCCTGCGGACGGGCGCGGTGGCGGACTCTGGGTTTGACATGCGAACCCAGATAGGCGACGTGAGGCTAGGTTCCAAATCCGGATGCAGCCAATGACCGCACGCACCCTGCCGCCGCTTCCCGATCCCGACCGCTTCGGCGGCCCCGGCTGGGTGGCGCGCACTGGCGGGCGGATGAACGCGCCTGAATGTCTCCGAGGGCTCGGCATTGCCGCCGGCCAGCAGCTCAGGAACCTCTGGGAGCGGCTCACCCCGGCGCTGCGCCGCGCGGACAGTCTCGATGCGCTGCCGCGCGTCCCTGACAGCCGCCTTGTCGCCCTTGCCGAGGAAGCCGCGCTCGAACAAAGCCCGGAACTTCTCGCGCACGGCTATCGCTCGGCGCTCTACGGCCGCGCGCTCGCCCATATCGACGGCGTCGCCACCGATCCGGAGTTGCTCCACATCTGCGGCCTGCTGCACGATGTCGGCATCATGACCGCGATCACCGGGGAGGATTTCACCTTGCGTAGCGCCGCCGTCGCCCGTCGCTGCGCGCATGAGGCGGGCGAATGCGGCGAGGTCGGCGATC
>JADCGM010000069.1 GCA_020249025.1 Alphaproteobacteria bacterium | reverse complement strand
GATACCAGCATTGCGCGATCTTCAACACCTGCCCGTCCCCCTTCCCGCTGACCCGGTAGACCAGCTGATTTTCCCTATTGATGCGGCGGGATCAGAAGCCGGTGAGGTTGCCGCCCAGCGGTTCGGGTTTGTCGGTGCCGCGCAAGGGGTCGCGGCGGCATTCCTTGATCAGGGCGTTGACGCGCTCAGCGTCTTGGCAATTCCGGTGACAGTGCACTCGATTCCGACTGGTCTCTCAGCGGAATTCGCTGTCCTACACCCCGCCGGATCGGCGATGCTTCACCCCCTGCCGCCCGCGAGTCGCGGGGGTGCTGCTCTTTGACAGATCGGGCCTCGGGAACGGCGTGTTGATCCCGATTCCGCATCACCTTTGAATCACCTTTGGCCGCTCACCCCTCCCCCGGCAACGCCCAGTCGATGGGGGGCGGGTTGTGGGCGGCGAGGAAGGCATTGGCCCGGGAGAAGGGCTGGCTGCCGAAGAAGCCGGCGTAGGCGGAGAGCGGCGAGGGGTGGGGGCTCTTGATCACGAGGTGGCGGCCGCCGCGGCTGACGTCCTCGACGAAGGCCGCCTTCTTCTGGGCGTAGCTGCCCCAGAGGATGAAGACGACGGGCTCGGGCTTGGCCGCGACCAGCCGGATGACGGCGTCGGTGAAGCGCTCCCATCCCCGGTCCTTGTGGGCGGCGGCCCGCCCCATCTCGACGGTCAGCACCGAGTTGAGGAGAAGCACGCCCTGGTTGGCCCAATGCTCCAGATGGCCGTGGCGCGCCGGCGGGATGCCGAGGTCGGTCTGGAGCTCCTTGTAGATGTTGACGAGGCTCGGCGGGATCGGCGTGCCGGGCTTCACCGAGAAGGCGAGGCCGTGCGCCTGCCCCGGCCCATGATAGGGGTCCTGCCCGAGGATGACGACGCGCACCCGGTCGAGCGGGGTGAGGTCCAATGCGCGGAACCACTCCGCGCCCTTGGGAAAGATGCGCTTGCCCGCCGCCCGCTCGCTGACGAGGAAGCCGCGCAGCGCCGCCATATAGGGCGCCTCGAACTCGCCGCGCAGCGGCTCCAGCCAGCTTTCGTGCAGGCGAACGCCGTCGCTCATGGATCCTCCAGACCCGCCGCCACCACCCGCGCCGTCATGTCCGGCTCGGCCTCGATGACGGCCAGATAGGCCCGCACCGCCGGCGGCGGCATGTGCCGCCCGATCTCATACTGGCGGATGCTCGCGAGCGGAATGCCATAGACGGCGGCGAAGCTCTCCTGCGTCAGCCCGAGACGGCGGCGCAGCGCGCGGAAGCGCTCGCCGATGCGGCCGCGCGCGGCGGCGGTCTCGGCCTCGGCGGCGGGGTCGTGGCGCGCCGGCGGGCGGCCGGGCCGGGGTTTGGGGATGGCGGACATCGGGTCGGTCCTGTCCTGTCGCTGTTGGGGAATGGACCAGCTGTAGTCCCCCTGCGCCGCGCCGCCACCCGGCCAACCGGACGGGGCGCGCGGCTAAAGTCCGGCGGGGGCCGTGCCGTCATTGCGGTCACGGCCGCCGTGCGGAGGGTCCGCCGGGCCGAGGACGAAGGGCACATCCATGACGGCAATCAACAGCAACATCGGCGCGCTGCGCGCCCAGCAGGGCGTCACCCAGGCGCAGGCCAGCCTGTCGACGGCGATGGAGCGCCTGTCGACCGGCAAGCGCATCAATTCGGCCAAGGACGACGCCGCCGGCCTTGCGGTCGCGCAGCGGATGACGGCGGACGTGCGGGGCCTCGGCGTCGCCATCCGCAACGCCAACGACGGCATCTCGCTCGCCCAGACCGCGGAAGGCGCGATGGGCGAGGTCACCAACATGCTCCAGCGCCTGCGCGAACTGGCGGTGCAGGGCGCGAGCGGCACCATCACCGCCGACGACCGCAAAGCGCTTCAGGTCGAGGTGAAGCAGCTCGTCGCCGAGATCGACAATGTCGCGACGCGCACCACCTTCAACGGGGTGAAGCTGCTCGACGGCTCGGCGCGCAGCCTGTCGCTGCAGACGGGGACCCGCGGCGGCGAGACGGTGACGGTCAGCCTTGGCTCGGCGCGCGCCGGCGATCTCGGCACCGGCGACAGCGCCGGGCTCACCGCCACCGGCAGCTTCAACGCCACCACCGCCAACCTGCGGGCGCTGTCGACGGGCGATCTTGTCGTCAACGGGGTCGCCATCGGCGCCAGCCAGGCCGCCGACGACAATGTCTCGTCCGCCGCCAAGGCCGCGAGCGCGGTCGCCAAGGCCGCCGCGATCAACCGCGCCAGCGAGCAGACCGGCGTGCGCGCCGTCGTCGGCCAGACGGTGATGACCGGCACCGCGATGACCGGCGCGGGCCTGACCGGCACCGTCACCATCAACGGCCAGACCACCGCCAGCATCACCACCACCAGCGACACCGCCGCCAGCCGCCGGGCTGTTGCCGATGCGATCAACGCGATCCGCGGCGAGACCGGCGTCACCGCCGTCGACACCGGCGACGACCGCACCGGCCTGCGCCTCGTCGCGGCCGACGGGCGCAACATCGACGTGTCGCTCGACACGCTGACGGCGGCCGCGACCGGCCTCAAGACCGGCGGGCAGACCGGCACCTTCTCGCTGGTCAGCGACGGGCGGGCGATCACGCTCGGCTCGTCGGGCAGCGGCAGCATCGGCAACGCCGGGCTGGCGGCGGGCAGCTTCGGCGGCGGCCTCTCGGGCGTGGCATCGGACCAGCGCGCGGTCGCCTCGGCCGCCAACGGCTCGGACGCCTATGCGCTGGCGAACGGCGATCTCGTCATCAACGGCGTCGCCATCCGCGGCGCCTCGGCCGCCGACGACGTCTGGTCGGATGCGACCGCCGGCTCGTCGACCAAGGCGGGCAGCGCCATCGCCATCGCCGCCGCGATCAACGCGTCGAGCGCCGAGACCGGCGTCACCGCCACCGCCAACGCGCTGACGCTCAACGGCTCGACCACCACCGTCATCGGCGCGACTGCGACCGCGACTCTCGTCGTCAACGGCGTGTCGATGGACATCACGCTCGACGCCGGCCACTCGGCGCAGCAGACCCGCGACAATGTCATCGCGCAGGTCAACCGCTACTCCGGCCTCCACGGCGTCACCGCCTCGGACGAGGGCAAGGGCGGCGTCTCACTGACCGCGGCGGACGGGCGCAACGTCTCGGTGTGGTTCGATAGCGACGAGGCGGCGGCGGCCAACTTCGGCCTCGGCGGCGTCACCGTCGCCGGCGCGGGCACGGCCTACACCGTCACCGGCGTCACCGATCCGACCAACATCACGTCGGCCACCGTCAACACCGCCTATGCGACGGTGTCGCTGAGCTCGACGGGCCCGATCGACGTCCGCGCCGGTAGCCAGGGCTTCGGCACCGCGTCGAACTTCACCCGCCTCGGGTTCGAGGACGGGCGCTACGGCAGCGACGGGGCCGGGCTGAAGGTGAAGGACGTCGATCTGACGACGCAGGCCGGCGCGACCGCCGCGCTCGCTGCCATCGACTCGGCGCTGTCGTCGATCGGCACCGACCGGGCCGGACTCGGTGCGGTGCAGAACCGGCTCGATGCGACCGTCAGCCAGCTCAGCTCGCG